>JAISDV010000178.1 GCA_031264545.1 Oscillospiraceae bacterium
GCCCGATGTATGCGTCCGCCGCGCCGATATATGGCGCTTCCGACGTTTCCGGGTCTGCGTCGATAACGGCTCTGAATTGCTCCAGCGCCTCGAAATAGTGTTCATCGTCAAGATAGGCAAGCCCGCTCTTGAGCAGCTGCTCGGTGTCAACGGCGGGTTCGCGCGTCAGCATGACAATTCCGAATACGGCGACAATAATAACTGCGGCGGCGATGGCTGCGGGCAGCACAAATTTTGGCAGCTTCTTTTTTTGAGAGCCTCCGGCGTTCTGCTTTTGCGCGCCGCTTACCGGCTGCCCGGCGGCGCTTTGCGGGATGCCGCCAAACCTGCCCTGCGCTTGGGGAAAGGCCGCGGGAGACGGTGCGGGAACATACCCGCCTATGGGCCGGGCCGATAGGGGCGTTTCAAACATGTGAATGCAGTTTTCGCAAACCGCCGATCCAGACGAGTGATCCATCGCCCGGATTTGGGCGAACGCCGAATCGGGAATATTCATCCCGGTCAGATTTCTTTGAAACTGCCTGTAATGCTCCCGGTATTTCGGCGAGTTGTAGAATACGTCGTTCGGAACGATGTAAGCCTTTCTGCCGCTAAGCGGCGCGTTGCACACATCGCAGACACCGCTTCCCGTATACAGAGCGAATCCGCCGCGTGGGGCATCGTTCCGCTGCGATTCGGCGGCGGGCGCGGCGTCCCCGCCCGGTCGCGCGGCGTTTCTGCCAGACGCTTGAACGTCCTGCTCGGACGGCCCACCCCGTCTGCCCGCAAATTGCGTATAGTTATTCTCATTTTCCATCATTGACTTACCCCCCGCCTGCAATTATTTCCCGTAATGATAAACGTCCCGCATGTCAAGCTTTAAGCCAGCGAATCTTTTTTATCCCATTCCGCTGTCCATAAATCGAAAGTTTCACCCGAAATCTCATATTCCGCGATAAGCCGGTTTACGTCGTTTTCCTGCCACTGATTGTTTTGCTTGCTGTACGTTAAATGCATCATGTGTTGGTACACGTTTATTTGCGCGTGCCGGCAATCCGGTTTTTTACATAGGTATAGATCCACCGCAGTGAAGGCGTGCTTGCTTGCTTCGGGCACGCCGAGATCAGACAGCGCGCCTTTAGGTGCGTTTTCGCTTATGCGCCGGATAAGTTCAGCCGTGTGGCAGCTGTGTACTTTGATAACGTCTTTACGCAGATACACATTGAAGTCGCAGTAAGGGCAGAATTTGCCGCTTCCCGCCATGCTGTAAAAAATGGCAATGCCGGCAAACCCAAGGATAGGCAGGACACATCCCATCAATAAAGACGCGATACCCTGAACGCCTCCCGCAGACCAAAAGGTTACGGTATTACGCAGCGCGGATGGAATAAAAATAATAATTGCAGTGATAATGACGAGCCATGAACTGTTGCCTTTTCCCCACACATTGATCAACCGTTTGAATATCGCGGATATGCCAAAGGCTATACCCGCACTGGCAAGGGCATATACGACCAGAACAAGTATTACTATGTTGAGAGCCATGGAAAACGCCAGTATTATCGGCAGTAAAAAATACAATATTGCGCCGAAAACAATGGAAACAAGCAGAATGGGTATCACCTTGCCCACAGGCACAGGGCGCTCCTTGTTCCATTTGGACTGCTTAGTGTCAATTTGGGGGAAGCGGAAATTAAACGGCAGAATCTGTATTCCGGACTTATCCGCGCCGCACCACGGACAAACTTCATTTCCGGTTTCCCATTTCGCGCCGCACTTTGTGCAAGTTGAAATGTTCTCCGTTGGCAATGCTTCATTTGGTGTGACGGTAGAGATGTCATTGTTTTTCATACTCTGGAATCCTCCTTAATTGTAACGCTTTTCCCCTCGACTGCCGGAAGAATGGCAATACTTCCCGCAGCGTTAGGGCTTTTTGTAAGCTTGACCGCTTCTTTTCCGATCGAATACCTGACACTAGCGATTTCGATTTTGTGACCAAATAATCCCATAATATACGCCCCTCTCAAAACAGAAGTCTGTCTTATTCCTCAATGACCACGATCCCTGCCTTGCCTCGCACTTTATCCACCACTGCTTGCGGCAGTCCGGCACAGCGCACCGTTATGGGATTATCCGGCCTGATGAGCGGCGAAAGGTCGGTAACGAGGGTATTGCTCAGATCCACCTCGCGTAAGGCCGGCAGCTTCGCCAATACGCGGATATCCTTTACCCCACAGTAGGCGAGGCTCAGCGTTTCCAGCTCGGCAAGCCCGGCCAGCGGCCGCAAATCCGTCACCTGCGTCTGGCTGATATCGAGCGCATCGAGCGACAGCAGGCGGGATATTGGCGTCAGGTCTTTCAGGGGGTTCTGGCAGACGTCCAATTCTCGGAGTGTTACCATGTCCTTCAGCGGAAGCAGGTTTCCAACGAAATTATCGGCCAGATTGATTTTCTCCAGCTTCATGCCCGCCAAAAGGGACAGGTCGGATATGTTCTGCGAGGTCAGCGACAGAGTCCGCAGATAATAAATCCCCGGTATATCCTCAAGCGCGCTTATATCGCCGCGCGCGTCAACGCGAAAACCGTCGTCGGTCGTGTAGGCCGTTATGCCTTTTCCCATATGTGTTTTGATAAGACCTATATCGAACGAAGGGTGAAGGATATACGTCCCGTAAATACGGATGTCCGCGATA
The DNA here is from genome assembly GCA_031264545.1 of Oscillospiraceae bacterium. Classification (GTDB taxonomy): domain Bacteria; phylum Bacillota; class Clostridia; order Oscillospirales; family Oscillospiraceae; genus UBA2658. The sequence continues at coordinate 2,673 of JAISDV010000178.1, forward strand.
TAGTTCAATACTTCCACGCGGTATATCGTATCCGTCTCGCTTTTATTCAACGCAAGCCTGACCGCTCTGTCGAGATACCAGTTGTCAAATGTGACCGGCTCGTTCAGTTCATCAGGCGTAAACGGGCGGTTTTTCTCTGCCGGTACGTCCATCATGGCATTGACGCCGCGCGTAAAACCCTGTTCTCTCCCGATAGAACTCCCGGTCAGGAAAGCGGCGGCGGCCAAAACGCACACTCCGGTGCACAGCAGGAGCTTCTGTGTGAGCTTGCGCCGCACCCATAGAATACGTCGTTTCAGTCCCGCCGCTGTTTTATAGCGTTGGTCGCGGTCCTTCTTTATGCACTTTTCGATGACGGGCGTCAATTCTTTGTACGGGCAGGCCGTCCGCAAGTCCGCCTTGTCGGTCTTGCCCGTCGCCATGCAGATCATAACCACGCCCAATGAATAGATGTCGGCGCGGTTGTCGGTCTGTTCGCTTCCGAATTGTTCCGGGGCCATATACGGCCGCGTTCCCGCGACCTGCGTATCCTTTTCCGCTTCCTGCCGGAAGTCTCGGGCAATGCCGAAGTCTATCAGCTTAACGCCGTTCCTGCCCGACAGGATGATATTTTCCGGTTTTATATCCCGATGTATGACGGCGGGACTTTGGCTGTGGATATAGGTCAGCACGCCGCACAGCTGCAGGGTAAGGTCCAGGAGCTGTTCACGGGGCAGGGTCCCATGCTTGCGGATATAGGTACTCAGGTCATCGCCCTCAAAATATTCCCGTACTAAATAGCAGCGTCCATTGCGCTCCCAAAGGCCTAAAGCCTTTGGAATGGCGGGATGGTCGAGCTTTGCCAGCACCGCGCTTTCGGCAGCGGCGTTCTCGCCGCTCTCCGCGCCGGTGACACGGAGCACGGCGCGCGCGCCGTCCGACTTTCGGGTTACAAAGTAAAGCTCCCGCCCGTCCTGCCGCTTTACCAGGCTGTCAAAGGCAAAGCGCTCCATCAGCTCCGGAGGCATATCCGCGCCCGCGATTTCCTGCCGGAGCGCTTCGCCATACGATCGCAGAAATTCGGATATATCGGACAAACGGGTTCACCTCCTCGCTGCTTTTTTATCTTCCGCCGTGGCGCGTCAAACCCTGTTTGCAATTTTATCCGTCAGCTTATTAAGCAGTATTTTAAGCGCTATAAAAACACCGATACCGATAATAACACCGACCACTGCGACGACATTACTCAGCGTCTTATTTTCGATATATCCGGGTAATTGCGCTGCTAAAAGTCCGATCAACACCAACGAACCCACCGTTATCAAGAGCGTACCGAAAAACGATACCGCGGTGGCGATCCATGAGCCCTCATACTTTTTCCACCAGAAAAACAACATGCTGTGTCCTCCCCCTTTTTTGTCTATCCCCGCGTCGTAATTCCGTCACTGTTTTGCTTAAGTTCAGTATAAATCCGATCAAGGCCCCGGTTGTCTGCTGTGCGCATACAAACGCAAATTTTTATTCTTCCTCAAGCCCGCTGTCAAGCGGCGGCAGCTCCAATTCGGACATAAAATCGTAGGTCTTTTCAAGGTCATACCCGTGGTTGACGGCGAAAATAATGGCGGCGTCACGCTTGATCAGCGGATGCAAAGCGCCGCTGTGCGTCACCGCCAGCATACGCTGTGTGGCCGATAAATCGAGCGACATGGCAAGGGCCAGGCAAAGATAGTAGTCCCGCTTGCCAAGCCGCCGCCCCTCCATAAGCTGATAACCATATGTACGGGCGATGTTTGCCCTGCGGATCACATCGCTTTTGCGGAGCTTTTTTTCTGCTATGCGCTCATCGAAGAAATCGCGGATATCCTCGTCCAGAAACGCGTCCCGGTCCGTAGGGAAAGAGCTGCCTTTCAGCTTTTCCTCCATATCCCTGGTATTCCGTTTCGGATGATCGCCCTCATGTCCCATGTGGCTGCCCCCTTGCAATAATTCTCAAGTCCGCCGCTGAAACTTACTCTTCTTCATAATAGAGCAGATCGTTCAGCTCACAATGAAAGAGCACGCATAACTTTTCAAAAACAGCATAATCGACACGCCGGTTTTTGTCGTGGTATAAATTGGATATCGTAGTCCTGTTAATTCCCGTTCTCTCACAGACATCCTGAATCCTGTACCGCTTTTCACCCATTAAGGTTGACAGCCTGCAGTGCATTGCCATAAAATTGGTCCTCCAAATTTGCATATTGCTTTTATACAGGTATATTATG
>JAISDV010000024.1 GCA_031264545.1 Oscillospiraceae bacterium
CATGGCGGCGGCGCCCAGGCCCTTGGCGACGGCAGCGGGCGCCCCCAGGCCGCCGGTCAGCGCGTTCACCAGGACGGACGGCGCCACGTTCGAGACGATCGTGCCCAGGTCGTAGAGCGTGCCCAGGACCGGGCTGTTGTCCTGCGCCTCCTGCCGCACCCGCGCGCTCGTGTACTGGACGGGCGATGTCGGCACCGCCTCCTCCCGGAAAAGCAAAGAGCAAACCCGCATGACTACAGGATTCATGCGGGTTTGCTCACTCTCATTAAATTGTCCAGTTGCGCGTAAAATCAGTTTCGTAAGAAACCGTTTTTATCTGAAAAAGGGAAAGCTCCACAGACTGCGCAAAGCGTGTAAGAAGCTATGAGATAAGCTATTTAGTTTACATAATCCTAACAGCCCTTGTATTTTTTTCTGGTCGCAATGCCGCCTCGGATGTGGCGCTGCGACTTATTATATTCAAGCAAATCCTTCACCTCATCATATAAGGACCTGTTTGCGTAATATAATCTTTCGGTGAGATCCTTATGTACCGTCGACTTAGAGACTCCGAACTTCCTGGCCGTGGCGCGGACGGTGGATTTGTTTTCTGTGATGTAAGCTGCAAGCTCGCAGGCTCTCTCGTCTATGTTCTCTCTCAAAAAACATCCCTCCCGGAAAATTTGCTTCCGTACAACATCCTATGAGCGGAGGGCTGTCCGTTATGCCATTTTGCGCCGGCAGGTATGTATTTACCGATTATCGGGCGGAGGAGGGGCTGCTCTGGCATCTTGACAATTGGAACAGCGTGAGTTTTGAGGACAGGCGACTAGTGCTCGACCGCCTGGTTACAACGATACGGGCTACAAGCGAAAACATCCGCATTGAGTGGAAAATCTGACACCTTTAGCAAAATATCTTACTCCGCTTTATTGTACGTTGTCTGGTGATGTCCGCAGCTGACAAAGGATATGGGACGCTTTTTCAGCGGCAGGCTGCCGCGTCTGTTATACAAAAACAGAACCCTTACGACCGCTTTCACGATCGCAAGGGTTCTGTTTTTTCTGCTTATGCCGCTGTCTCTTGCTTTTTGCTTCTCATTCGGAGAGAAGGGAGTCCACGCTGGAGAGCGGGAATACGAGCTCCCATCCGGCAGGCCATTCGTCGCTCGGAGAGACGACCTTGGACAGATTCATTTCCTGCGTACCCAGGCGCTGCCCGTTGCTGTAATCGATCGAACCGCCAAAGGGATTCTTAATGGGGCTGCTTTCAAGCGCATTCATGTAGTTCTCCCACGTGATGTCCTGACCCGCGATGCGGCGCAGGCCCTCGCAGAAGAAGTGCCCGGCGATCCAACCGGTCTGCGCGTAAGCGTTCATCGCATAGTCCGCGGGCGCCCACTCCTGATAGAGGGCGAGCGCGTCGGCGTCGTCATAGGCGACCCAACCCATAGCGTATACGTCGAATTTGCCCGGGATATCGTTTACAACGGCCTCGCTCATGGCACTGGAGCAGTTGACATAAGTGGTGATGCAGTCCTTGTTCACGCTCTGTGTGGCGAGCTCTTTGACGATGGTGGGCATGGTGCCCTGAATGGACGCGATGATAATGAAATCTACGTTTGCGTTCTTGATGGCAGTGACGGCGGCGGAGACGTCCGCAGCTCCGGCAGTCACCTGCTCGGCAACCAGTTCAACGCCGTTGAGCTTTTCAGCCTGCGCCTGCGCGCCGCGGTAAATGTCCATACCCGCGTCGTCATTGGTGTAGATAACGCCGATCTTTTTCGCTTCGAACTGACCCGTGGCATACGCGACCATAATACTGCCCTCGGTCACGTATATAGGCTGTACGGGGAAGATGTTGTAGCCATCCGCGTTCGTTGCCGCGTGCTCGGCATAGAGCTGGCCGATGCCGGTTACGAAGTATACGGCGGGGATGCCGTAGTCCTTCAGATCATCGACCGTCGCTCCGACGACAGGGGTACCAAAGTGGCCAACGATCGCGAAGACCTTTTCGTCCTCGACCATGCCGGCAAGCGCCGCCTTACCTTTTGCGGGGTCAAACTCGTCGTCAGTGTAATGATTAAAGGTGATCTTGCGTCCGTCAATGCCGCCCTCGGCGTTTACCATCTCCAGATAGGCTTCGAGTCCCGCGAGGAAAGGCACGCCGACAGACGCGTACGCGCCGGAGGTCGCGGCGGAATTTGCGATGATGATCTCAGTGTCGGTAGCGCCTTGTGAATACAGGATCTCCTTTGTCCCGGGGTCGTCGGTTCCAGCCGGCGTTGTTGAAGCGGAAGGGCTGGGCTCTGCGTTTCCGCTGCCGCAGGCGGCAATGGAAACGAGCATCAGAAGCGCAAGAGATAGAGCAAGTAGTTTCCTCATACTTTTTTCCTCCATTGGTTTAATTTGTTTTATGTCCAGCTGTCCCGATCCCCGCGGAACGCGGATAGGGGCAGGGAGCACAAGGTTTGGATACCGGCTTTTTGCCCGCCGGTATTCGTCCGCTCAGCGCGCGGACAGATGTGTCCGGTCAGCTTGAGCCGAGATACGCCTCTACCAGGCGCGAATCCTTGATCAGTTCAGACGCCGGCCCCTGCATATTGATTTCGCCGACCTCGAGCACATAGCCGTAATCGGCGATTTTGAGGGTCTGCAGGGCATTCTGCTCGACGATCACCACAGTCATGCCCTCTTTTTTGATTGCGCTTATGATCGCGAAGATGTCGCGTAC
>JAISDV010000031.1 GCA_031264545.1 Oscillospiraceae bacterium
GATAAGAGCCGCAAGACCATGGAAATCGTGGAAGTTCTGAGCTATGACACAGAGAAACGCAAGATCATCATCAATCCACTCTATGAATTCCGCGAAAGCAAGGAAAGCACAAAAAACAAAGTTGTGGGACAGCTTGTACGAACGGAAAATCCCATGCAGAACGTTCAAAAACTCGAAAACGCCGGCATAGACCGGGTCATATAAGGAGGGAAACCGATGTCCAATGTGTTCGCTCCGGCGGCTGTCGTTGAGGAATCCGCCGTGAGAACAAAGCAACCCGCGCGTGTGTCCGCTAAGCCGGATTATTCCGTAACGCCGAATGAATTGCCTCAGCATATTCTATCTTTTTTAATCGGGTTCCTGTTAGGGTTTGTCATATTGTTCGTGTATTACAAAATTGTGTTGCTGTCCATCATCGGCGGAGCGATATTCGGAGCGGTATATATATCCATAGGCGCTCAAAACGCAATCCATAAGCGCAGAAAAAACCTGCGCATACAGTTCAGGGATATGCTTGAAGCGCTGTCTGTCGCGATGCGGGCGGGCAATCCTCCGGCTAAAGCATTGCAGAGCGCGCGGGAAGATTTATTGTTGCTCTACAATGATAACAGCGACATCATCGTAGAAATGGATATCATCATTGGCGCTTTCGATAACGCCATGCCATTGTCGGAGTCTTTTCACGACTTCGCGGAGCGCAGCGGATTAGAGGACATAGAGAGTTTCGCCTCGATTTATAAGACCATTGAGGGTAAATCTAGCCGCGCGGACGAGATTGTTCGGCAGACGCAAAGCATTATCGGAGACAAAATGGAGATCGAAATGGAGATCGAGACGCTGATGACTTCGGCGAAGAATGAAATGAACATAATGACCGTCATGCCCCTTGTTATTTTGCTCATACTCGGTTACGTCGGAGCGGGATTTATGGGAACCATTTATACGACGGTAGGGGGCAAAATAGCCGCGACAATCGGGTTGATTATCTTTGTGATCAGTGTCGCGTTGGGCCGAAAAATCAGCAGTATAAAGCTGTGAGGTTCATGTTTTCCTTTCCCAGTCAGGAGGCGTAAATGAAACGCGTCATTGCCCATGTAATAACGTCGGTTATCGCGCTTGTGATTTTGTGTTTGCAGCTGAGTAAGACCGCAAGCATGGCATTGTTCCTGTGGTTTGCCCCCAACGCGATTTCGGTTGGTACGATTGTCGTATTGCTGCTGCTTAATCTCAAGCATAAGCCCGTTCAGATTAAGGATACCTTCATCGTATTTTGCGCGGCCATGCTTTCCACAAATTTCTGTGTCATCATCTCTTTGTTTGGGAATCTATTCCCGTTGTATCAGGACGCTCCCTTGTCCAACCTTCAGGCGACAGGCGCATTCCTTAATATGTTGAGTATGCCGTTCTATGTTTGGGCCGTGCTCTCATTGGGACGCGGTTTTACCATATTGCCGGAAGCGCATCGTTTATCGGCGCGGGGGATTTACAAAATATCGCGGCATCCGATATACCTCACCTATGTTTTTTGGTGCATAACACAAAATATGATCTACCAAACCGGATCCGTCATCGTATTTTCCGTCATTCAGATCGTTTTATATGGTTTTAGAGCGAGATGTGAGGAAAAGGTATTATCTGACACATTCCCGGAATATGACGGTTATTTAAAACGGGTCATGTGGCTCGGCACACGAAAAAAAGGAGAGAATAAAGCATGAAAATCATTTTAATGGTGCTGTTGCTGTTATCCTCCGCGCTGATCGCGGCGTGGTTTATGCTGCTGTTTAAAAGCGGACGGGACGACGCCGTCAGCGCGGCATATGACAGATTGCTCAGCAACACGTTGAAAATAGAAAAGCTGCGGCAGGCGGACGCGGTCAAGGCCGCCGCGCTGAAACAGTATACCGGCGTTATATATTCGTTTATGAAACTCATAAGCGGCTCTCACGAAAAGGAAATATCCAAGCTCGAAAGTTTGAATGACGCGCTGCGCGGCGGAAATATCGGCAAAGCCGGAATTATGACCCTGCCCGGTCATGTCCTGCGCCGCAGTTTCACGTTCATCGGCGAAGGCGCGTTATATAAGACGCTGCAATTACGCCACATCGAGCTGTACGGCAAAAAGAACGCTGAATACAAGACAAACGGCGTGCTTGCGGCCATGTGTTCCTACGCGATCATCGGCGTCGGTCTTACGCTGGCCTTAGGCATATGGATGACGGCGTTGGAAGCGGGAATCATCGGACCGGTGATCCTTTTGGTCGGTACGGGTTTGGCGGTTATGCTGGCGTACTCGCTCTATGACGAACCGCGGGCGGAAGCGGCCAAACGCAGAGAAAAAATAGCGCGGCAGTTTCCGAATGTAGTTTCTAAACTCGCGTTGCTGGTCTGTTCCGGCATGATCATGGACCGGGCGTGGAATGAAACGGCGGACAGCCACGCGGGCGAGTTATACACCGAGATGAAGAAAACCGCGAACGAGTTGAATCAGAACATCGCTCCCGAAGCGGCGTACAGCAATTTTATCGTGCGCTGCAATACAAAAGAGACATCGAAACTCGCCTCGGCGATTTTGCAGAATTTATCCAAAGGCAACGCGGAGATCGGCAATTTGCTCCGGGAACTCGCCCATGAGGCATGGCAGGAACGCCGCCACACGGCGAAACGCGACGCCGAAAAAGCGAACAGTCAGCTGTTGATCCCTACCATGCTGCTGTTTATCTCCATTCTGATCATGATAGCGGCGCCAATAGCCATGATGCTGAGCGGAGCGATGCTCTGAACGCGGCGTTATGGTCATGATTTTTATATATGATTTTTGAGAGGAGGTGAAAAGCGATGCTGGGGAAAAAACTGAGAACACTGCGCGATTCGCTCGCAATGATGTATGTCGGGACAAACCGAAAGATAAGAGAAATTAAAGAAGACGAAAACGCGATGGAAGTCATCCAGGTGGTCATGCTGATCGCGGTCGGCGTCTTGGCCATTACGGCGGTTTGGGCAGGTGTCAACGGTTTGCTTGAAGAATGGTGGACTATAATTACGGGCCAAGAGACTCCAGGTAGACCGGAGTTACCCACCAATCCTTGATTTCAATACAAAAACCGTAACAAAGGAGACTCGCCTATGCAACGGCTGAACAATAAGAAAACAAAGAAGACCCTATTCAATCATTCGGACGGTTCGGCCGTTGTAGAGGCGACCTTTGTATTCCCTATTATGTTTATGGTATTTTTCGCTCTGGTTCTGCTTTCGTTTTACCTGCCGCAGCGCGCCATGCTGCAGCGCGCTACGCAGTTCGCGGCGACGGCAATCGCGACAGAGATGAGCGATACCTGGATATATTATGACGGCGACAGTCAAACGTTTGGGCGTTACGCAAATCACGGCGCCCTGCGCGGCGGCAAAGGCGGCGTGTATATCACGCTGTTTAAATCCATATTTGGCGGCGGCAGCGGCGGCGCCGAAACGACCATAAGAAATCTGGATGAAAAAGAAAACATCCCGATCATCGCGAACGGCGAATTGACCGTTGAGTGCGAAGTCGTTAATTATGTTGTTTACAAAGAAGTGGCCGTCACAGCCACGCGTTCCATCCCTGTGCCGATTGACCTGTCCTTCATACAATTCCCGCGCACAATAGATTTAGCCGTAACCTCGACGGCAGTCGTACAAAACGGCGATGACTTTATACGTAGTGTTGATTTAGCTGGGGATTTTCTCTATTGGGCGAGTGAAAAATTAGGCATAGACTTAGAGGGTATTTTCAGCAAAATCGGTGAAGCCGGACAAAAAATAAGCGGTTTTTTCGGAATATAGGGAGGCGGCATGAAAAAGTTCGGCTCAAACACACATGGCGCTGTGACGATCATCGTATCCATTATGCTGATTCCAGCCTTGCTGCTCAGCGGTACGTCGGTGGATTTGGCGCGCATCCATACCGCCAAAAGCATCGCGCATAACGCCAATCAACTCGCGGCAAACGCGGTCCTTACTCAATACAACGCATTGTTGAAA
>JAISDV010000034.1 GCA_031264545.1 Oscillospiraceae bacterium
ATTTTTCCGGCGCTTCGGTGATCGATATCGGCACGGGCGCGGGCTTTCCGGGCCTGCCGCTGAAGATCGTCACGCCGGATATTGATTTGACGCTTCTGGACAGCAGCGGCAAGAAGATCGCCTTTCTCGAGGAGAGCTGCGTCCGCCTCGGTTTTCCGGATGTTCGCTGCGTCTGCGCAAGGGCGGAGGACGTCGCGCAGGTTTGCGGCGGCAGCTTCGACATTGCGGTATCACGCGCCGTGGCCCGTCTCAACGTCCTTTGTGAGCTCTGTCTGCCCCTTGTGCGGCCCGGCGGGGTGTTCATAGCCATGAAGGGTCCGGATTGTGCCAGGGAGTTCGCAGAGGCCTCGAACGCGATTTCAATCCTCGGCGGCGGGACTTCCAGGCTCCTGAAATACGTCGTTCCAGGAACGGATATTTCCCACAGCGCCGTCATTATCGAAAAATCCCGCCCGACACCCAGCGGATATCCGCGTCCGTTCGGAAGGATCAAAAACGCCCCGCTTTGAGCACACTTTCGCGCCGGCGCTTTTTTCCCTTAGCATCCCTAACACCAATCGGAACAAAGGAGAGATTCTTATGTCAGTCATCACAATAACCAGCCAGAATTTCGAAGCCGAGGTCACGCATTCCGATAAGCCCGTTCTGATAGACTTCTGGGCTGCCTGGTGCGGGCCCTGCCGCATGCTCTCGCCCATCGTGGACGAGATCGCCGGGGAACGCGCCGATATCAAGGTATGCAAGGTCAATGTTGACGAGGAGCAGGCGCTTGCCGGACAATTCGGTATCATGAGCATCCCGACGCTCGTCGTCATGCGGGACGGACAGCAGCGGAACAAGTCTGTCGGCGTGGTCGCGAAGGAAAAGATCCTCGCCATGCTTTGACCGCCCTTTTTCTATCGCCGCGTCCCCATCCGCGAAGCGGGTATTCGAATCGCCCCGAATACCCGCTTCGCTTAAAATCTGTCTTTACAGGCCGCCGCGCGGCGGTCCGCTTCTATACCGTTATACCGTCAGCGTGCCGTTCTCATCCTCCAAAAGGATGAATATCCTTTCCTGCTCGCCTGTCATGGCGTTGACGTAGATAAGGCAGCGCTGTTCATTGGTATCCCGGCACTCGAATTCATAGCAGAACAGCTCATTTTTGCCGGCGCTGGGGATGATGGTCCTGCCGACGCCGAGAATGCGCACATCCTCGGGCGTCTTGCTCTTTGCCTGCTCCTCACTGACGGCGGGCGCCTGAAGCTCGCGCTGCCTGTGCGCTTTGACATAGCCGATGGCCTCAAAGCCCTGAAGCGAGCCGTCGTCCAGTGCGATGCCGACCTTGATGAGGTCCGGGTAACAGATAACGCCGTGATCCTCATAAGCGAAGTTGGCGGTCATGACATTGTTGTTTATCATATAATAGCGCTCGCGCATGTTGGCGTAGCCCTTGCGCTCCAGGAATGTTCTCGCCGCATCCAGCGCTTCCGCGGTGCTCAGCTTCGCCTGTTCGACAGGCCGTGCGCCAATTACCTGGTAAACGACGCCGCCCTGCCTGCTGACCGTTATGCGTGTGACGCTGCCCTTAAGCTCCGTTTCATAAGAGAAGGATTCAATATCCCCGCTGAGCGTTCCGGTCGGATAGACCTTCTCCGGACGCACGCCAAGAAATTTGGCCGCGGCCTGCCGGCCGTCCGATTCTCCGATCTCGGCCTGACCCCCGAGCATAGCCGGCTTCATGCCTTCAATATGCTTCGAAAACGGTCCGTCATAGATCAGCGTCGGCACCTCCGGAAACTCCTGCTCGACCGTATTCAGGCCGTCCCCCGGTGTCCGCGGCAGCATCCCGCCCGCTTTCTCGCCGAACGCCTTTATCGTCTTTGCATAGCGGTCGGCGCCGCCAAAACCGCTGCCCATTTCGTCCTGAATTTCGTTCAGGTTCTGGGCAAGCAGCGCCGCCGTCTCAGACAGGGCACGCAGATTGTCCCGTTCCTCCCGGGTGAAGGCCTCGCCCGTCGCCGCCTTTCGCGAGAGCGCGTAGGCGTAGTCCCCTACCCTGCCGATAAAGCCCGCCGTTTTTTCAAGCTCGGTCGAGGAATACGGCAGGATGCCGAGCGCCATTTTCGCGGTTTCGACCGTGCCGTAAACCTCAGTGCAGGCCGCTCCGGCCATGGAGGGGGATGTCACGAGAAGGCTTTTTTGCAGCGCGCAATCCAAATCTGAAACACCGGAGACCAGCTCGGCGAAGGCGTGACGGTAATTCGAGGAGATATAGCGATCCTGATCGTCCAGCTTCAGCCTGGTGACGACCCCGAAAGCGACGGCCGCCGTGCAGACCACGGCGAGCAGGGTAATGACGACGATTGCATTTTTCTTTTTCATACAGTCTCCCATGCGCGTCATGGCGCGGTGATTTGTTGTTCGGCGCTCTTCCGCCGCATATCCGGGTTTTTGACAATAAAAGTCCCTCTTGTGTCTATTTTTGCACAAAAGGGGCCTTTTACTTATGTTAAATTTTTTCTCTTTTGGCTGCTTCTGCAAGCTCGCGCCAATACGGTCATCCCAGCTTTTCAAGCCCGTGCCTTATACGCCTGAGCGTCTCGTCTTTCCCGAGTATATGGCAGATTTCCACGGCGCCGCCGGGCGTGACCTTCCTGCCCGACACGGCTATGCGCACCGGCCACATGAGCGTCGCGTTCCTGACCGCCAGCTTTTCCGCGAGGGCAGTCAGCGTATCGTGAATCGCCGGCTCCGTCCAGATCGATATTTCCTCGAACGCTTCGCGCGCTTTCCCGAGCATTTCGCGGGAAAGCGCCGCGTCCGTCCCGGATTTTTTGTTGATGAAAAGCACGGCGTCGTAATTCGGCAGCGCGTCAAAAAAATCGAGCTTTTCGGGAATATCCGTCAGCTTCTCCGTGCGCGGCTGCAGTATTGGCGAAAAAAGCGAAATGTCGATCGCGGGATTTTTGACGCTTCGCCGGATATAGGGCTCCGCGAGCGCCGTGAAGCGCTCCGGACTCAGGGCTTTGATGTATTCGGCATTGAAGTGGGTCAGCTTTTCCATATCAAATATCGCGGGGGATTTGGAAATACCCGAAATCTCAAAGGCCCCGCAAAGCGCTGCCAGCGAGAAAAGCTCCCGCTCTCCGCCGGGACTCCAGCCCAGAAGCGCGACGTAATTCAAAACCGCCTCGGTCAGATAGCCCTGCGCGATCAGATCCTCATAGCCCGGGTCGCCGCGGCGCTTCGACATTTTGCTGTGGTGATCGCGCATGACGGGCGGGCAGTGGATATAGCTCGGAATTTCCCAGCCGAAGGCCTCGTAAAGCAGATTGTACTTCGGCGCGGAAGCCAGATACTCGCTGCCGCGCACGACATGGGTAATGCCCATCAGGTGGTCGTCAACGACATTTGCAAAGTTATAGGTCGGCAGCCCGTTGGACTTGATCAGCACGCTGTCGTCGAGCGTGTCGTTCGAAACCACGATCTCGCCGAAAACCTCGTCGCGGAACCTCGCCGTTCCCCCGCGCGGAATACGCTGGCGGACGACGAAGCGCTCGCCAGCGGCGGCCCGCGCATCGGATTCCGTCTTCGTCAGGTGCGCGCAGGGATGCGTTTCTTTTTTAACCGCCTCGCCCTCGCCGTCCTCCGCCCTTTCGCAGAAGCAGCGGTAGGCGCCACCCTTTTCAAGCAGCAGCGCCGCGTATTCCCCGTAAAACGCACGGCGCTCGGTCTGGATATAGGGGCCGGCCGGTCCGCCGACATCCGGTCCCTCGTCGTGCTCAAGCCCGCAGTCGCGCAGCGTCTGATAAATCGCGCCGACCGCGCCCTCGACCAGACGGTCCCGGTCGGTATCCTCGATACGGAGGATAAATTTCCCCCCGTTCTTTTTTGCGATCAGATAAGCGTAAAGCGCAGTGCGCAGGTTGCCGACGTGCATGTATCCGGTAGGACTGGGCGCAAAGCGTGTTCGGACGCCGTCCCTGGGAATGCGCGTTTCCATGTCCGCAAACCAATTCATAGCCATTTGTTTTCTCTCCTTCGCATAGAGACGATTTATCTCCATGTATAATATTTTAATCGGCGGGGATTGTCAAGCGATGTTAAAACGTGTTAAAATAGCATGTCAGATGATCGTCCGCATTGTCCGTGAGGTATGAGCATGGCGCATAATATTTCGGAAAAAATGTACGGCCTGACGCAGCGCAATTCCGCCGTCCGCGCGATGTTCGAGGAGGGTAAAAGGCTTGCCGCGCTCTATGGTCCCGGCAATGTCCACGATTTCAGTATCGGGAACCCGAATTTTCCCGCTCCGCCTCAGGTGAATGAGGCCATCGCCGACATCGTGCGGAGCGAACCGTCGACTTTCGTACACGGCTATATGTCCAACGCCGGATATGAGGATGTGCGCGGCGCGATAGCAGACCGGCTGAACAGGCGCTTCGGAACGGACTTCGGCTTCAGCCATATCATTATGACCGCCGGCGCGGCCGGCGGACTCAATGTTATCCTCAAGACTCTGCTCAATCCCGGAGACGAGGTCGCGGTCATCGCGCCGTACTTTCTCGAATACGGCAGCTATATCGCAAATTACGACGGTGTCACGGTCGTCGTCCCGCCGAACCCGCCCGACTTCCGGCCCGATCCGGCGGCAGTCGGCCGCGCACTGACACCGAAAACAAAGGCGCTCATCCTCAACAGCCCAAATAACCCCACGGGCGCAGTCTATTCGGAGAAAACGCTGAAAGGCATCGCGGCCGCGCTCGAGGAAAAGGCGGCGGAATTCGGCCGCCCGATCTACATGATCTCCGACGAACCGTACAGAGAGCTTGCCTATGACGGCGCGGAGGTGCCGTGGCTTACCAGCTGCTACCGCAATACGATCGTTTGCTATTCCTGGTCAAAATCGCTCTCTCTTCCCGGCGAACGTATAGGCTACATCGCCGTTTCCCCGGAAGCCGACGAAAGCGCCCTCATTCTCGAGGCCGCCGTGATTGCAAACCGCGTCCTCGGCTTTGTGAACGCGCCCTCGCTCATTCAGCGGGTCGTCATGCGCTGCCTGGATGAAAGCGCCGATCTCAGCGCTTATGACCATAACCGCAGGCTGCTTTATGACGGATTGAAGGACGCGGGCTTCGAATGCACCTATCCGGAGGGCGCGTTTTACCTGTGGGTCAAAACGCCCTGCGACGATCAACGGTTTTGCGAAATGGCGAAAAAACACAACATCCTGGTCGTCCCCGGCAGTGCCTTCGCCTGCCCCGGCTATATCCGAATAGCATATTGCGTCGATCCGGGGACGATTACGGCCGCTCTGCCGGCTTTCAGAAGACTCGCGGAAGACTTAGAACCTGTATACACAGCGCGAAACGCTGTCTAAGCGGACATTGTTCCGCCGCTCCGCGTTAAATTTTTTTGA
>JAISDV010000046.1 GCA_031264545.1 Oscillospiraceae bacterium
CCTGCGCGGCAGGGGCGGCGGAGGGTTCCCGGCCGGGCGCAAGTGGGCTCAGGTGACGCGCCAGGAAAGCGACCGAAAGGACATCGTCTTTGACGTGGGCGGAGGCATGAGGGGAAACGCGAACTTCAAGGCGGTCCAGATCGGAGGGCCGTCCGGGGCCTGTCTGACCTCGGCCCATCTCGACCTGCCTCTCGACTTCGACTCCCTGAAAAAAGCGGGGGGCGATGGTCGGCTCCGGCGGGCTGGTCGTCATGGACGACAGCAACTGCATGGTCGAGGTCGCGCGGTTTTTTATGAACTTCACTCAGAATGAATCTTGCGGCAAGTGCATACCCTGCCGCGAGGGGACGAAACGGATGCTGGAGATCCTCAATCGCATCGTGAACGGCGAAGGGGAGGACGGCGACATCGAACTGCTGCTGGAGATCGCCGATACCGTTTCTGCGACGGCGCTCTGCGGGCTGGGGAAAACGGCCCCGTCCCCGGTCATCAGTACGATCAGGGAGTTTCGCGGCGAGTACGAGGAACACATCGCGAAAAAACGCTGTCCCGCCGGAAGCTGCCGCAAGCTCAGGCGCATCGTCATCGATGAAGGCCTGTGCCGCGGCTGTTCGAAATGCGCAAAAATCTGCCCGGCCGGCGCGATTTCCGGGAAAATAAAAGAACCGTTTGCCATCGACGCCGCAAAATGCCTCAAATGTGAGGCGTGTCTTGCCGTATGTTCGTTCCGCGCGATCAAGGAGGCGATATAAATTGGGAAACGGCGAATTTATGATCATCGACGGAATGCCGGTCGAGATAAACGGCGAGAAAAACCTTCTGGAGCTGATCCGAAAGACGGGCGTCAAAATGCCGACTTTTTGCTACCATTCGGAGCTTTCCATTTATGGGGCCTGCCGCATGTGTATGGTCGAAGACAAGGACGGGAACTTGGACGCGGCCTGTTCCGCGCAACCGAGGGCCGGCATGGACATCCGCACCAACACCGCAACCCTGCGTAAACACCGCAAGATGATTTTGGAACTGCTGCTCTCCAATCACTGCCGCGACTGTACGGCCTGCGGGAATAACAAGAACTGCAAGCTCCAGGATCTGGCGATGCGTTTCAATATAGAAAACGTGCGTTTTCATAACACCTCGCCGACGCCGATATGCGACACGTCCTCGCTTTGCGTCGCAAGAGACCGGAGCAAGTGCATTCTCTGCGGCGACTGCGTGCGTATGTGCAACGAGATACAGAACGTGGGCGCCATCGATTTCTCCCACCGCGGCTCCAGGATGACGGTCGGCAGCGCGTTCGGGGAACCCCTCGGCGGCTCCGAATGCGTGGGCTGCGGGCAGTGCGCCGCCGTTTGCCCCACCGGCGCGCTCATCGTGCGCAACGACACGGGCGCGCTCTGGAGAGATCTGGACGACAGAGGCGTCGAAGCGACGGTTCAGATAGCGCCGGCGGTGCGCGTGGCAATGGGGAAACAGCTCGGGATGGAGGACGGCGAAAACACCATGGGGAAGCTCGTGGCGGCCCTGCGCCGCATAGGGTTCAGCCAGGTTTTCGACACCTCCACCGGAGCCGACATGACCGTCCTCGAGGAAGCCGGCGAATTCCTGGGACGCCTGGAGAAGGAAGAACAGTTGCCGCTGTTCACTTCCTGCTGCCCCGCGTGGGTGAACTACTGCGAGAAAAAATACCCCGAACTGCTGCCGCTTGTCTCCACTTGCCGGTCGCCTATGCAGATGTTCGCTTCGGTGATCATAAAGCACTGTGCCGCCTCCCGAAAACGGGTCATCCACGTGGCGGTCATGCCCTGCACGGCTAAAAAATTCGAGGCGGCACGCCCGGAGTTCTCACGCGGCGGCGCCCCGAACGTGGATTACGTCATTACCACCCAGGAACTCATTCAGATGATCCAGGAATCCGGTATCGTTTTCTCCGATTTGGAACCGGACGCCGTCGACATTCCTTTTGGCAGCGCAAGCGGAGCCGGCGTGATTTTCGGCGTCACGGGAGGCGTGACGGAGGCCGTTCTGCGCCGCATTTCCTCCGATAAAAGCCCGACAGAACTGCGCAGTATCGCCCTCAAAGGCGTCCGCGGCATGAAAGGCGTCAAAGAGGCCGTCGTCACGGCCGGGAAACGGGAGGTTCGAATCGCAATCGTCAGCGGGCTGAAAAACGCCTCGGATTTGATTGAAAGAATCAAAGCCGGCGAGCGTTACGACTTCGTGGAGGTCATGGCCTGTCCGGGCGGCTGCGTCAGCGGAGCCGGGCAGCCCTACGTTCCGGATTCAGAAAAAGAACTCCGCGGCAAGGGCCTTTATATGGCGGACAAAGTAAGCAGCATCAAACGCTCAGAAGAAAACCCCCCTGATGACGTCTCTTTATGGCGGAGTCCTCAAAGACAGCGTCCATGAACTTCTGCACGTTTCCTACGTGAAAACCGCTTCCGCGGACACTTGCCTTGAAATACATTAAGCCCCCGGCTATGCCGGGGAGAATAAGCAGAGCGGGAGTGTAGCAGATATGAAAATAAGATCGCAAATTATCATCGTTTCTTTTCTCCTTGTCGTGGTATCCGTCGCCTGTACTTCGATCACGGCCATGCGGTATTTTATCGATTACATGAAAAAGAGCGCCAAAGAAGAGGCTGAATATTCCATTGCCGGTTTTGAGGAAAACATACATGCCGATATGGAGCGGACGCGCGCGTTCAGGGACAGGCTGATAGAGAATCCTGAACTGGCTCGGCTTGTGAGCGAAAAGGATACGGAAGGGAAGCATGGGCATATCGGAGATGGCCCACGGCGCCAACTCGGTAGCGCAGATGTCTGTCGACAGCGCCGGCTCGCTTGAGAAAACCACAAAAATTTCGAAAGACGCCGCAGAGTC
>JAISDV010000148.1 GCA_031264545.1 Oscillospiraceae bacterium
CCAGGCCCTCGATCTTCACGACCCACCTGTCCATGACAGACGCGCTCTGGCTTCCGGTCTGGATCAGGTAATTCGCCCGCTCCGTGTATTCCGCGATCTCCTTTTTGACGGACCGGTAAAAGGCCGCGGCCATCTTATCCCGCTGCTTAGCGTCGTCCACGACGTACATGCTGTTGGCATCCATCGGCAGACGGTTTTTGTTCTTGTGCCTGTTATTGGCCTCGATCTGCGCGATCAGGTCCTCAAACACGCCGAGCCTGTGCATATGCTCGCGCGGGACAAAGAACATCTTGCCGTGTGAGAGCAGCTTGACCGCCCGCAGGGAATCGACGAAGGAATCCAGAACGGTTTCGATCTGCTTGCGCCCGGCGCATACCTGATAGAGCTCAAAGAGCTCCGCCGCCTCCCGGCAGCAGTCCATCGCGTCCACATGCTCATCGTATATGAGATCGCCGTAGTTCATCCCCATATCCTTTGAGAACGTGATGTTTGCCAGCTTCTTATAGGTATTCGTCCGTTCGTCCAGCGTCTCCTTTACGAGCTCGCGGGATATGACACCCTTTTCCGTCTGGTTGTCCCGGCAGTAGACCTTGAAAGTCTCTGTGCCAAAGGCGCCCCTGACCGTTTTGGAATCGTAGACGTCGCCGGTCGCGCTCCGGAAAGCGTCGGCCATTGCAAGCCGGCCGCTTGCGGCATAGGGGAACCCGAGCTCCCCGCATATTTTCGCGAGCGTTTCCTTTTCGATCAGGACGCTCGACAGGGAATAATACAGAATCTTCCCGAGCACATTCTCGCCGTCGTCCCGGACCGCGATAAATTGGTTCATTTGCAGACTGCTGTTATCCATAAAGATCTCCCTTCAATTATCGTTATTTTTGTATTTCACGCTTATCGGCGCCTATGCCGCATCCCGAAGAACGAGCGGCTTATTCTGATACACCCGCACATGCTCCCTGCCCGCCTCGGCATAGGCGTGGCAGCGATGGAGGCCGTCGATCACCGTGCCGTTGACGACAATGACGGGCGGGAACGCCGCGCCGTTTTCCATCATTACCTTGTACCTTTTCGCCTTTTCGAGGTCTTCAGGCCCGAATATGCTGAGTTCACAAAGCGGCCTGACCGCTTCCTCCCATTCGCAGGAGCCGATCCAGCCGGCATCCTGCTTCGGGTACTCCTTTTCCCATAACGCCTGTATATATGACGTGATGGCGTTGTCGTTTATGCGCATGGTCTTTCCTTTCTCGTATGCCTTCCGCCTGACCAGATAATAGTCGTCTATACCCTTAATACAGACGTTCCAGTTGAGCGGGCGTATCCGGACGCCGCGCAGCTTTGAAATGACGCCGGCAATATTCTCGAAGCCGATACGTACCTGCGCGTTCGTGACCTTATCCATATCCGCGGCAAGCAGCACTTCGTTCACGCCAAGGGCCTGTATGACCTCACGCAGCCCGTCTGTGGCGTTGACGCCGGCGACGCAGATGAACAGCGCCCCGCCGTCGTGAAAGCTTGCTACATCGCCCTTGAGGGGACCCTCGGTGAGGCAGGCTGTTTTTGAGGAAACATCCCCGGCGACATGGATCCATGTACCGCTTTTCGTGCCGTTTGCGTAATACCGGCTGGAAAGCCAGCGATACCGGCGTTCCTTGCCGCCGTCCTGTTCCGGAGACTCACCGTCAAGCCTGACCTGCAGCCCCTGGATATATCCGTTCATGCTGCGCACCGGGATCAGCAGGCCGCCTTTTCCGGCTATGGTCCAGCGGCCCCTGTTATCCGTGTAAAACCCGGGGATACCGGACAGATCGTGAAAGTCGGCCAGCATTCCGGCGAGGAACCGCCGGGCAGCCTCGTCCTTCGGGAGCGTCCGGTACATATTTTTCCTGATGCGTTCATCCGACAGCCCGCGCCCGCGCAGCTCGCTCAGATGCCGCCCGCTCAGGGCCAGGTGTTCCAACATCTCATGGTATACGCCGTGCCGTTCGGCAAGCGGCTTCGGTTCCCGTTCGGGCGGCGCCCTGCGCTGGGGCTCCGACGGCAGCTGATAGAGCTTGCTGCCGCCGAGCAGGTCCTGCGCCGCCTCCGCGTAGGAAACGGAGTTCAGCCGCGCGTAGAGGGAAACGCTGTTCCCTCCCGCTCCGCACAGCCAGCATTTGTATTGGTTCCTGACGGTGTTCAGGAAGAGATGCCAGCGTCCGGGCTTGTCCCCGCAAAAAGGACATTTCGCCTCGACCTCATCCCTGCCCAGCGTATTGCTTTTGAGGACTATCCCGCATCGCCTCGCGGCATCCACGATCGGGAGGTCCTCGTAGCCGGCACGTCCGTTTGTCATAGGCCCGTCCTTACGCCGCTTTCGTTTCTTTAGCGCCGTCCAGTATTTCCACGCTGAGGGGCGCGCCCCTGACGACCTGGGAAACGAGGACCTGACCGGTGGGACGCACGTTGTCGATCACGGGCACGGACTCGCCGTTGTCGATAAAGACCGGATAGCTGCGGCCCGCAAGCCGTTTCATCAGCTCCGAAATCTCGAGCCCCGCCCGGATCTTCTC
>JAISDV010000169.1 GCA_031264545.1 Oscillospiraceae bacterium
GCTATGTGCCGCAGGCTGACAGGGATGTATGTTTTTCTGGCCCGGGACTCGAAGAGCGCGAACCCGCCGCCGTCAAGCTGCCGCAGGGTCCCGTTGACGCGTTTATCGCGCCAGGTCGACAGGGAAACCCTTTTATCACGCAGGGCGCCGAGCAGCTCCGCCTCCAATTTGCTCAGCTTATCGCGGCTGCCCGGGGTCAGCGTATCGCCGGTATTGTGCGACTTTCCGGCGATACGCGCAATCGCGCTCAAGGGCAGGCCATTTTTATCCGAGACGTCCATTCCCGTCACAAAGCGGTTGACGGCGGCCCAATCAAGCACGTCCTCGTATTGCAGGACGACGCAGCCTTCCGCGCCGCTGTGCGCGGCTGCGAGATAGGCGATGACCTCTTCGGTGATCCGCCGGGCGCTGGCGTTCTTATGCGTGATATTCACTGTGAAGTACCTGTCGTCCCCGTCGCGATGCCAGTAAAAGAGCTCGTGTTCGCCGTATTTCACGCCGTTGCCCTTTTTGTACTGGTACATCCGGAAATTTTCCTCCAGCCATTCCTTGATCACGAACAGGGAACGCTCGAAGCCGCGGTACACCTGAAAACACAGCTTGCCTACGGTCTCGTACTCCAGCCCAAGCGACTTCAGGGAAGCGTCTGTGGACAGAAAGCTTTTATCTTCTTTTATCTCAAGCATATTTTTACTCCTACCTCTTTTAGCAGGGGGGCGTGAAGCCCCCCCTAAGCCCGCGGCGTTATTACGCGAAGGGGTCAAACCCGGACGGCGGACTGCCTGAGTCCCCGGGATCATCGAACGGGCTGATATCGGCCGGAACGCCTCCGTTTGCGCCGTCCTTGTCCCTGCTCTCGCAGAAGTAGGCGCTTTCGGTAATGATCTCGGCGGTAACGCGATTTTGGTTATGCTTGTCCTGCCAGAGACGGTTCTGCAGCCGTCCGTGGAGCTGGATCATCGCGCCTTTTTTGAAATACTTGCAGATAAACTCCGCGGTGCCGCGCCACGCGACGACATCAAAGAAATCTGTGTCCGCGTCGTCTTTTCTTACGAAATCCCGGCGTACCGCCATGCGGAAGGAGGTAACGGGAATGTTACCGTCTTTTGTGTGCCGGAGTTCAGGGTCCTCTACAAGTCTTCCGGTCAGAATGATGACGTTCAGCATGTGTTTTTCTCTCCTTTGTCCTTTTTTATTTATGCCGTCAAGCGGCGATCAGTTCGTGAAGCTCAGGCGCCAGGCTGATCACAGCGGCGCCGGCTGCCTCGATCTCACGCGCGACGTGAGAAGGCTTCATACCGAAGCGTTTCGCGATTTCGCGGTCGCTGTAGCCGTCCGCCCGCAGCATAGCAAGCTTTCTCTGTCCGGGCGTAACGACCCTCAGCAGCGTTTCGCGCACCGCCTGCGCCGCGCACTTTCGCGCGACGCTCTCCCAAACGCTGTCGGCATAATCGTCCGTGTCGGTATCCTCGTTATACGGGGACACGTCGGCGTTTCTTTTCAGGCGGGCTTCGGCGCGGAAGTGTTTTGATACGTCCGAGCGCATACACTGAAACGCGATAGTCGAAAAAGCGTAGGCGTTCTGCAAATCCTCCCGTTCGGTATAAATACGTACGGCCCGGAGATACCCGCTTGCGGCGATCCCGTAAAATTCGTCCTCCGGATAGCATTTCTGGTTCAGGAAAGCATGGATCAGGCCGTGGTGCTCGGCAGCGAAATCAGACTGCGTGTTTGTCAGACGGTTCATTGGATATTTCTCTCCTTTTTAATAATAAGTCAGGTGCGTAATGACGGCACACCGTAGTCAGGCGGTTCTTCTGAACTCATAGAGCTCGTTTAACGGATTATAGGTATAGCTGACGGTGGCGTGCGCCTTTTTGCTGTAGTCCTCGAGCCTGTTCAGGGCGTCGTTGATCTGCCCGGTTTCCGCCGCGTTCTGGGCTTTTGCCAGAAGGCCGGAAAGCATTTCATACAGCGTGAGGAATTCGTTGCGCAGCTTGCCGATCCGCTTCGGGATATCCGCTGCCGCGGCGCCCTCGAACTCGCCGTAAGCTTCTATCCCCATCCTGAGAATGTCGTCCAGCGCGTCCTTCAGAGGATTGAGGCACTTGCGCTCCAAAACCTGATTGACGACCGTGCGTTCCTCCGGATTGGTCCACAGGTAATGCCGCAGGATCATCAAGTCCTGGGCCTCGGCGCTGTCCCGGCCCTTCAGCCACGCCATAGCTTGCGCCAGCGGGTAATAGCCGAAGTATTTGCGGTCGGAGATATGCGCGCCCTTGTCCCGTAATTCGCAGAGGATATCGTCCATGAGCGCGTTGACCGCGTCGGGAATGGTTACGGCCGACACAGCCTCCTGCATCGCATAGAGCGCCTCCAGCGTGACGGCGCTTTTGATCTGCCCCGAACGCCCGGTCTGCTTGTCCGCCAGAACGCCCAGGCGGGCGTCTCGTGACTGAACATATTCGGTGACGAGCTTGAGCTCCAGCCGGTCGTACAGGGCTTTAAGTATCTTTTCCGCCGCGTCATTGAAATTGGGGATTTCGTTTGACGCCGCGAAAAAGGAGATGGCCGGGATATCGACGGTGCTGCCTTCATTGGTATACCGGCGCTCGTTCAGCGCGGTGAGCAGACTGTTCAGTATCCCGTCGTTTGCTTTGAAAATCTCATCGAGGAAAATGATGTGGCTTTCGGGGATCTTGCCCGCCGTATTGACGACGGGCTGATTGCCGTGCAGGGCATAGAGCGCAGCGCGGCAGGCTTCGAGCTTTTCCCGGCAGTCTCTGACCCTGCCGTATGCCGTCTCCGCCTCTGCGCGCGGGCCGTCCTTCAGCAGTTTCCCATAAACGCCATAAGCCGTTTGCAGGTCTCCGCAGAGCCGCGTATATGCCGCATCCTGCTCCAGGACCCGCCTGCCGGCGTTCCCGGGGATCAGGGAAGCGAGATCAGGCCGTCCGAACAGCTCCCCTTCATTCGTCTCCTTGGACAACAGGCGCTCAAACTGTTTCGCGCCTGTGACCCTTTTCCGGAATTCGTTGATAACGAAGCTTTTCGCCTGCCCGGTATCGCCCAGGATAAAGAGATTCTTGCGGGTGAGCAGCGCAACGGCAATCGCTTCGATCAGGTCCTCACGCTCTGCGGCCTGCCGGCCGACGTCCGCCATGACGGCGAGCATTTTGTCCTTCAACATCACGCGCTACCGCCGTTCCGCGCCGGTTCCGGCGTCAGGTATTCGACCGGGCTGATCGTGTAATCAAAATAATCCGTGTCATTTTCGGCGGTCCATGTGTACCCGCCGTCGTCGTAATGGTCAGCACGCACGTCGAAGGCTTCCAGAGAAAACTTGCCGTCAATGTTAAACTTCTTGTTGTTCCTGACCTGCCGGCTCATTTCCGCGC
This sequence comes from Oscillospiraceae bacterium, assembly GCA_031264545.1. Classification (GTDB taxonomy): domain Bacteria; phylum Bacillota; class Clostridia; order Oscillospirales; family Oscillospiraceae; genus UBA2658. Next base: position 3,399 of record JAISDV010000169.1, read on the forward strand.
CCAAACACGCCGAATCCGCGGAGACGCCGAGAATGCGGCTGCTGTTCTCATCGGCACAGCCGGCGCAGCAGAACAAAGCGTACAGTGCGGCTGTGGCAGGGTTGATCTGATATGCCATTTTTGGCTCGAGCATCCCCGGCGCCATAATGACCGTATCCAGGGGGATCTCATTGGCCGGCATGGAAAACCGGTCCGCCAGCGCGGCGCGGAAGCGCGCGTTTTCCGGCAGGGTGAATTGGCAGTAGATATCCGCCGCCGGATTATCCGTTTCCTTGTCGCCGCCGTCCCGGATCTCGGTAACGACGCCGGGAAGTCCCGCGTAAGCGCTGCAGCCGTTCGCGACGATGTCCTGACCGATGTAATAGCAGGACCTTTCAAGCATAAAGATTTGTCCGGGTTCGTTCAGAATCATTTCCTTACTCCTTGCAGCTATTTTGTTTTTGATCAAATGCAGCGTTCAGGCTGCGTTAAGCAGCCGCCCGGTTTATGGCAGTCGTCAGCGACAGCGTCAACGGCGTTTCATCCCGGAGGAAGAAGCCGTCGAGGAGCTCCGCCGTGTCGTCGGGTAACGTATCCTCCGTTTTCGGCCCTCTCAGGCACCACATTGTGCCCGTGTAGCACGGGTCGGATGATTGTGCGTCCAATACCTCAAATATGTTGGTCTGGATGTTTCGTGAGACATAGATCTTCGTGCAGTCATACCGCAGACGTGAAGTGTCCAGGCCCAGAGCGGCGGCGACGTTGTCATAGAACGCCACAATACCGGCGCCTTTTGAGTCCTCGGGCGCAATTTGAACGGTTATTTTCGTGATCATGTTCTTTCCTCCTGTCAGGCGGCCGCTTCTTCGCGCGCCGCCTTTTTTGGTTTCGCTTTCTCCCGCGGCCGCACCCCGAGCTGAAGGTACCTGACGTCGCCGCCGTAAACGGCCAGCGCTTTGTTTTTCGTAAAGCAGAACGTCACACTGCCCTTCAGTGTCCGCGCGCAGCCGAGAAGATTTTTGATCGTGTAGTAATACGTTTCATCGGTGCTCCGGTCTATCACGGCGGCGATGTGGGCGGCGGCGGCGCCGCAGTCCGTTTCGCAGCTCAGGCCCAGCCTGCCGCTTTCGACGGTGATCGCCACAGTATCCTGCTGCGAGGAAACGCCCGAGAGCTGATCCAGTGCCGCCCGGAGCTGGTCCGCGCTGAGCCTGGCGGAGGAAACGGGAGCAACGTCCGCGAACAGCTTGTCGGTATCAACAAACACGCCTTCGATCAGGCGCGTGGAAAACAGGGTCGTCCCGTCCGAGAACACGGCGTTTTTGCTGACGCCGCCGCTGCCGGTTACCCCGAGCTCGAATACATCGCTGTCGCCGGCGATTGCCGAAAGCAGCTTCAATGACGACGCCGGAATGAGCAGGGAAATATTCCCCCGGCATTCGGGGTCGCCCTTTACCTGTACCGTGCAATAGCCGTTGCACCCGACGGCCCGCAGACCGTTTTCGCCGATCATAAAATTCAGGCAGTTATACACCGCTTTCTGCGTATCGGCCGCCGCTGCGAAAAGCGCCCTGTTGACGAGAGCTTTCAGCCCTGTTACCGAAACGGTATCGCCGGGGTACGGGATATCCACTTTTGGGTAGTTTGCACCCGGCATGACGGAGATGTGAAAACGCGCCGTTTCGCCGCTGATATACAGCTGGCCGTTTCCCTTCAGCTCCATATAGACGTCGTCGCCGGGCAGCTTGTCGAGAAGGTCCTGAAACAGCCTTGCGTCGACGACGGCGCTTCCGGCTTTTTCTACGGCTGCCGGAAGCGTGGACCGGATCGCTGCCGTCAGGTCCGTAGCCGTCATCCTGACGACGCCGGTTCTTTCGTCGGCCTCCAATAATATGCCCGACAGTTCTTTCACGGGATGGATGGCTGCCGCCGCTCTGGCCGCTTTTCTGACCTGCATGAGCAGTTCCTTTCGCTGTGCGTTGACAATCAAGATAAAACCTCCTTATGCGCTGATTTTTTCAAACTCGAACAGGGTGATTTGGTTTTCATCCACAACCGGCCGTTTCCTTGCTTTTTTCGGCAAAGGCGGGCCGGTATCCGGCGTTTCAAATACCGTGACTGCCTTCGCGGCCGCTGCCGGAACGAAGGTGAACTCCACGGTTCGGGACGTGCCGGCCGCGGCCTGTCCGATTGGCACAGGCCGGTCGGTGAATACCACCGCAGGGTAGTTCGCGGCTCCGGGTTTAATAAAGGACATCTTTTTGAAAGCGGAGGAGACGTCCGCCACGCTGTCCTTGATCCCGAGCATCAGTTCCTTGGCCATCTGCGAGGTCATATCATCGCACTGGGACATGGCGGCGAGCCCCTCCTCGGAAAAGCCGCCCTCGATGATGCCCGCAACGGCCAGTTTGGCCGCCATCAGCCTGATCGCTTTGTGCTGCATGGTATCCTGGTAGTACAGCAGGTAGATCTCTATACGCGGGAACCGCTGATTGATGCGCCAGGCGCGCCGCGCGGCCTGCCGCCAGGTGAACAGCTTAAAGCCCATGTCGTAAAAAATGAGCGTGGTGAACGCGATCAGGTCCAACCCGGTTTCAACAAGCGCCGGATTGGTAATGAGGACCTGGACGCCTCTGTCCACACAATCCGTGACCCACTGTTCGCGTTTCTCCGGCTTCACCTTCGCGGGCAGGATCTCCGTGTGACAGCCTTTGTCCGTCAGAAGCTTTTGAAGCTTTTTCTGCGTGTCGAGACGCGTCCAGTTCGTGTAGATCAGCACCCGTTCTCCCGCGCCGACCTTCCGCTGCGCGATTTCCAGGACCGCCTCGTCTTTGGGGAGCAGGGTGTCGAAGTCCGCGGCGTCGGGCGGCTCCACGATGGGCGTACCGTCAACCGGGTGCATAATGGGCGGTTGTTCGTATGGCTGGTCGGGGTAGACCGTTAACAGGTTGAGGTAAGCCGAGAGAATCTTTTGCGCCGCTTTTTTATCATTTTGCATAAAATTCTTCAAGGTTTGCTGCAGCTCATAGTATGGCTTCGATACGTTTTTCGGCATTCTCAGAGGAACGGGTATCTCCTCATAGTCCGGCATATCCCTGCCCATGTCGGAGAGGCTCAAAAAGGCCGCGTATTCCAACAAAAAGCGTGAATACACCAGCGGAGACACGCCGGGCAGCTGCCGGCTGGATTTTTTTCGCCTGACCGTCCTGCGGTTCGCGTTGTAGTCGCCCTCGATTTCCTCATAGGTGCTTTCCACAACGCCGTACTCGGCAATGAAGCCCATAGGGTCAGCGTAGCTCTTGCCGTCCGCCAGCATCAGCCTAGGCATGATCCGGAACAACAGGTAGAAGATGCCGGAGCTGTAACCGTTGATAAGAGTGCCGGTCATCCCGATCACCTTTTTCGCCGCCTGGAACATCTCGGCCATCGCGTCGCCCTGGCCGGAATTGTTGTTGTACTGGTGCAGCTCGTCAACGATGAGCCCGTCGATCCTGCCCTTGTACCGTTTCTTGATATATGTGCTGAGGGGGTACTTGCGGTGCGCGCCGGCAGCCGTAACCGTACCCGCGGGATCGTCGATGATCCGGTAGATTTTCTCGGCAAAGCCCGCGTTCTTGACTTTTCTCAGGTGCCGCGCGGCCTGCGGACGGAAAACGAATCCGTAATCGCCGAGCTTTGCCCAATCGGAGCGCCTCGCGGCGGAGGGATTCAGCGCGGTCCACAGGGATGCGCCGCAGTCCTGGTTCTGGCATTTGTGGTTTTCGCTGTTCTGCTTCTTAAAGAAAAACTGGTCGGCGTCAACAAGGTACCTCGCGCCGTCTTTGGCGATCGGCATCTCGATAACGCTGTGGCAATCCGGGCAGACAAACGCTTTTTTGCTTTTGCTCCAGATAGCGGCGGGCATATGCATGTAGCCGTCCCTGGCCATTTCCTTCGAGATCACGGCGTAACAGCTTTTGCTGCCTTTGGCGTAAGCGGCATACAGCTTGTCAAGCTCCGTGATAGTGTTTACGACCACGCCGAAGGTGTCCGGCACGCTCTCCTCGATTTCCCGCACCCATTTCTTTTTGATATGGGAGGGACACAGCACGACGTTAAAGGTCTTGCCCTTGCCGCGCCGCTTTTGATCGGTCTGAAGCGCGGACATAGCCGCGGCCATGGCGGTGACGCCGATCTTGGTCTTGCCGGCCCCGCATTCCGCGACGATCAGCCCGGCCTTCCCGCGCGCCAGCTGCCGCTTGACCGCCTCAGCTACGGCAAGCTGCGCGTCGTACAGCGAATAGCCCGCTTTTTCCCGTATGGTCTCATTGACCGCCAGGACCTCGGAAGAGAGCGAATCCTTTTCCGGATCGAACAGAGGTACAAACAGGTTTTTGATCCGCTCCGCGAGCTCGGGGCCGTAGGCGCTCAGATATCCCGTCACGGAATCTATCACGTCAAAGGGCGTCCCGCCCGTGGGACTAACAGAGCCGGGAATAGTGATTTTACCGGTTTTGACACCTTTTTCAATGATGTCGATGATATTCCGGTCGCCGCCGGAACACTTCAGTGTCCATGCCTCAAATTTGAATGAGGCGGAGCAGACCGTCAGAGGCTTGAGGATCCCCGTCCGCTTCAGCTCGGAGAGAACATAGTCCTGAAACGCCGGGATCAGCGGAACGCCGGTCTTGCGGTCGATGGCGTCAAACAGGGCTTTGCTGTCGCCGGGCGCGACATAGATAAAGCTGTTTCTTGGCGGCAGGTCCAATCCTGTCTGCCCGCCGAAGTCTTCGTCTTTTTCTTTTGGCTTTTGAGCCTCCTTCGTGTTTTTGCCCTGTGACTTTTGGGTTTCGTCCTCGGCGATGAGCGTGGCCTCGGCGTAGATTTCGTCGCGGTCGTGCGTCAGGGCGCGCCGGTACTGCTTCAGGAGAGGATGGAGAATGATTTTCTCATTCCCGGCCTCAACCTCGATCTCACCGCCGCCGCTGATTGCCGCCGCCATGCCGCCGACCTGTTCCGGATAGCCTCCGAACCGGATCGCGCACAGGGTTTTCTTTGTGCCCGCGGGGTCATACACGACCATATCCGCATAGCTGGTCAAATGGATGTTCCTGCCGCTGTCAACGTACCTGACGGTCATCAAGGATGTGCGCATTCATGGTTTGACTCCTTGTATTATAGAGTAGTAGTTATTAGAGCCCCTCTCCAAGGGCTGTGCTACACTGTAGAGGATGCTGTGGATTGGTTGTCAACTCCTACCACGAGATGGTTCATGAAAGGCTCCAACCACAGCCCTTTGCAGGTTTGTTAATCAGTTAGATACCGCCAGACGGTTGATGTAGAACAAGGTTACAAGAGCAAAGTGTTCTGTGGAAACAGCAGCATCAACTAATATTGCCGGAGGTTTTGCTATGATTTGTGTTGGAATCGATGTCGCAAAGGACAAGCATGATTGCTTCATCCTAAATTCGGAAAGGGAGGTGTTGGCGGATATCTTTACCATTGCTAACAACATGGAAGGGTTCACCCGTCTTCTGCAAAGGATTCGTGACTGTGCCGCTGACCAAAGCAAGATAAAAGTAGGACTTGAGGCAACCGGACATTACAGCTACAACATCCTTGGGTTTCTTCAAGGCAACGGTCTTCCCACCTATGTCTTGAACCCCTTGCACACCAACCTCTACCGGAAAAGCCTCAGCCTGCGAAAGACGAAGACCGACCGCGTTGATGCACGAACGATTGCGGCTATGCTCATGTCTGATGTGGGCCTCAAGCCCTACACAGACACAGCTTACCACAACGAGGAACTAAAGTCACTGACCAGATACCGCTTTGATAAGGTTAGAGAACGCGCTAAGCTCAAGCAGTCTGTCTCCCGCCTGGTCTGTATCCTGTTCCCGGAGCTAGAGAAGCTGGTGCCGACACTTCATATGGCTTCTGTCTATGCCTTGCTCAATGAGTTCCCCGGCTCCGGGCAGATTGCCGACGCACACTTGACGCGTCTAAAATCCCTTCTGCATAACGCTTCCAAAGGCCACTACGGGCGGGACATGGCAGTTGAGATTCGCGATGCCGCCAAGTCCTCTATCGGTTCCGTAATGCCGGCAAAGTCGTTGGAACTGAGGCACACGATCCGTCTCATCCGTGAATTGGACGCCGAGATTGAGGAAATTGAAGCTGCCATTGAGGGCATCATGGATGAACTTCATTCTCCTATTACTACCATCCCCGGTATTGGGTTTCGGATGGGGGCTATGATTCTGGCCGAGGCGGGCAACTTCGCGCGGTTTGATTCCCCTGACAAAGTTCTGGCCTATGCCGGTCTCTCTCCCTCTACATACCAATCCGGGCAGCTTACAAACGGATATGCTCATATGGAGAAGCGGGGTTCGCGGTATCTGCGCTATGCCATCTACAACGCCACCAAGTATGTCTGCCATTGGGACCCAGCCTTTGCCGCATACCTTGCCAAGAAGCGCGCTGAGGGTAAGCATTACAATGTTGCGCTCTCACATGCTGCCAAAAAGCTCGTCAGGCTTATCTTCGCTTTGGAGAGATCCGGAGAACCATACCGACTCGCTGTCTGACATCGACTTCTTCCGGTTTCCGTATAGCGTTCGCGATGACGCTTGCTTTGCTATGCCTTTCATGGAGCATCTACTTTGCTGCATCTCTCCTCAATTTGGGGCTTGACTTTTAATAGTTAGTCTTTCTTTCAGTTTTCTCTCAGTATTTTTTTGCGCTTCAGCGCTTCACTCAACGGTGAGCTTACACTGGAAGTTCGCTCCGTTGAGCTCCTGGTTTGTCTCCACATGATAACACCTGTATATGAACACGGCGTCATATACGCCGGGTCCGGGAACATTGCTGAGCAGCGGCGTATTGATGTAGTACCCGGGCGGCAGATAGTCCGACTCATAGAGCACCGTTTCCCCGATCTTTATGGTGATCTGGAAGAACACGGCATTGCCCTCGGGGTTTGAGAGGTTCTTCATCAGCATACCCGTTTTGCTGTCGATCCGCGCATCGGGAAAACCCTTGAAGTTCGTCTGGGTATTCTCCGGGTCCGCTTTGTCGAGGTATTCCCCCGGATTTTCGGCGATGTCCCGGTCAATGACGATGCCGGGCCCCGGCTCGCCGCCCTTTCCGAAAAAGGCAAAATACCCGAGCACGGCGACCGCTGTGAACAGAAGCAGGAAAACAATGATCAGCAAAGTCTTTTTCCGCATTGATCCAATACCTTTCTGTACCACTTACACGATACAAGAAACCGAAGGCTCTTACAACAGTGTAATTTGCTTTTTTGCTTGTCAATATTTGCGTTTCTGCGTATGCGCTAGGGCAAGACCACCCAAGTGTCGGGCGTTTCCATCGCTTTTTTCCCGTATTCCAGGATCGTTATCACCTGCAGGGTCTCCTCCGCCGGGACCTTCGGAATGCCGTCGATAAAAAATTCGGCTAATTTTTCTATAAACCGCGCGTAAAAATCAGACGCGCCCTGGAGGACGACGGCGTGATCGCCCGCGTAATTGAGCGCAAGCGAAAAATCGGCCTCCCAGCCGAGCTGGGTCGTCGTGGCGCTGCGCCCATCGCGGAAGCGGTACACAAAGGTCGGGGTATTCGCCGTTCCGACGTACTGTATTTTTTCGATGCCCGCGCCCATCAGGCAGGTGATCGGCTCGACCTGGTGTATACCGTAATTGCCGAAAGCGCCCGGGCCCCGGCTGTTGATATGCTCGATCCCTTCTTTTTTAAGCTTGAGATATTCGTCGGAATATCTTAAAGCGGAGGTCGAAAAAAACGGCGTATGCGCCGTTTTTGCCGTTTCGATCAGCCCGAGGGCCTCCCGTCTTGAAACGGTAAAGGTCTTGTCGACGTAGGTCGGCTTGCCGCTCAGGAGGGGCAGCCTGCAAAGCTCCGGATGCAGCTCGGGGTTATCCGGCGACATCACGATCAGTCCGTCGCTTTTTTCAACGACTTCCGCAATCGAGCCAAGCTGCGCGGCGCCCATCTCTTTTGCGCACAGCGCATTCGGCTTGCCGCCGGGCTTGTCTGCCTTGGCCCATACATAGCTGATCTGCACCTCGCCGCCGCTCGCGCTCTTGAGCCAAGCGGGATAATTTTCCGCGTGATATTGGTCGAGATAATAGTCTATTACGCCGATTTTTTTCATATCGCTAGCTCCCTGCCCTGCTCAGACGAATCGTATATCGCCTGCATGATCCTGGATGAGATGATCGCGTTATCGATCGTCGCCGTGTTCTGTTCACCGCTTAAAATACAGGCGATAAAGCTGTTGATCTCGTTGTCGTAATGATTGCCGATGTCGATCTCAGGCGTTTTGGAAATGAGCCTGCCGTCTTTTGTCCCGTAAAGCGTAAACCCGCCGCCGTATTGCAGCCGGATGCCGGCCTTATCGCCGATAAAGTCGATATACATCTCATTGACGCCGATGTTCTGCGCCCAGGCCCCATGGATCGTAACGGTCGGCCCCTCGGTGCGGACGAGGGCGGTCACGCTGTCGTCAACGTCATAGGTTCCGCCGGGGACCGGGGGGCCGGCCCACATATCCTCGTAAACATAGCCTTCGATGTCCCTGCCCAGCCTGGAAAACGTCATACCCGAGACGGTTTTCGGCTTCGGGTCGCCGGTGCAATACATCACGAGGTCGATAAAATGCACGCCCCAGTCGATCAGCGCGCCGCCGCCGGCGATCGCTTTTGTGGTAAATGCGCCGCCAAGCCCCGGAATGGCGCGATGAGAGCGAAAGCTGATATAAACGTGGTAAACGTCGCCCAGGACGCCGTCGTCTATGAGCTCTTTTATTTTTACGACCGAGCCGTTAAAGCGGTTGCAGACGCCTATATTGAGTATACGCCCGCTGTCATTTTTGGCCTTCTGCATCAGAAGCGCCTCGTCAAGGGTCCTGGCGGCGGGTTTTTCGCAGAGGACGTCCTTTCCCGCCAGCAAAAAGTCAATAGCGATCTGTGAATGCGCGTTGTTCGGCGTGCAGACAGAGACGGCGTCGACATCGTTCGCCCTGAGGATGTCGCGGTAATCGGTGCAGACCTTACCCGCGCCATAGGCTTTGGCCGCGGCCGCGGCGCGTTCGGCAATAATATCGCAGAACCAAACGATTTCGGCGTTTGCGTTTTTCATATACGCGGGAATATGCGCGTTATTGGCAATTGTCCCGCAGCCGATTACGGCTATTTTGATTTTCTTGTCTTTTTCCACTGAACTATCCTCCGAGCCTCATTATTTTGTGCCTTCCCTAAGATTAAAGGATAATATAGCGGAACAAAAAAGACTATGTACTAAACTGCTATTTGTGTAGTCCTGATTTGCTTTTCACCGGGAGCCTGTATGCCTCGCAGGTTCTCACGCATTATGCACGGTCGCGCCGCTTAACCTCGACTCTTCGGCCGCAAAGGCTATTTGATGGCTGGCCAGCGACGCGTCTATGCCCGTCATAGAAAGCGTGTCGTACGGCTGGCCGGAAATGTAACGCACAAATTCGGATATAAGCCCGCTGTCGCCGCCGCGGCAGGCGGCCTGACCGCCCGTTGCCAAATCGATTACACGCGGTTCCCTGCCGAAGGGCGCGACTGTGAGCCTGCCCGTTTCAAGGATGCCGTAAATTTCGCCTTTCGTACACGTGACCTGCAGACTGCGCCGGCTTTTGCTGCTCAGGCCGCTCATAATAAGCTCCGCCGTGGCGCCCCCGGCAAACCGGATATTGACGAGCTGATGGTCGGCAACGTCGTTGTCGCACGCGAACACGCACCTGCCGTACCGGCCATCCCTCAGCGCCCTGCGGACGCCGTCCTCGGTTTGGTCCTCGGTCAGGGTGTGCCAATAATTCGGCCCGACAGCCAGGTAAAAGCGCTCGCAGTCGAACGGGCATTCGCCGCGGACCCGGCAGCCCGCCATGCATCTGGGCGTGCTGCCCGTCGGCGCGTTTTCCGGCCTGAACAGCCGGAGTGAGCCGAAAGACGATACGCTCTCCCAGGGTCTGTCCATCAGCCATGCGAGTATGTCGAGGTCGTGACAGCATTTTGTCAGGAGCATAAACGTTGAATTTTTCGTGTTACCCCAATTGCCGCGGACATAGCTGTGCGCATAATGCGAAAAACACAGGTCTTCGGCCGCGGTGATGTTGACCGGCTCACCTACTTCCCCGCTCTGCAGGACTTGCTTTGCCGTCCGGTAAAACGGCGTATAGCGCAGGACGTGACAAACCGCAACCTTTCAGATCG
>JAISDV010000174.1 GCA_031264545.1 Oscillospiraceae bacterium
GCGGCGATATTCACGCGGTTCGTCAGGAATGTGACGGAATGAGCGCATAACTGTCCGGTCAGGAGGCGGCCAAACCGCCTCCTGACCGGAAAAAGCCGGAGATTGTTATCTCTGCGGCCTCGAATCCTCAAACCAAGCGGCCGGCGCGCTTCGGCGGCAAAAACGCGGCTGAATGAATCGTTTGTATTCATTCAGCCGCACGATTTTCGGGCAAAGCCGCCATTTCAGGCGCGGCACGGAAAACGCTTTACAGGTTCTAAAGATCGAGGTTGATGTTTTCGACGCCGTTTGCCTCGAACTCGGACATGTAGCTGTCCATTCTGGCAGTCAGCTCACTGATGTCGTCGGGGTTCAGGTGCTCATCTGTCATATCCCGCCTCGCCAGCTCCTCGGCGAGAATGTCGAAAAACACCGCGTCCTCGTAGTCGGCGATGGCGTCGTGTATGCCGCCCTCTTCATAGGCGCGGGAGGGAAGCGCGCGGCCGGGACGGGTCTGGGCAAGCTCCGGCAGGCCGTTCTGTGCGGCCAGGGCAAAGATTTTCTCCTGCAGCAGGTCATAGCCCTCGATCCGGTCGCTGCCTCTTGTGGAGTTGAGTATCCAGTTTCCGATATAGACAAGGTCGAGCAGGTGACGGAATTCACTTGCTGTCAGTTTAATATCCATAACGGCCTCCTTGATATATGATGTCGGAAGAACGGAAAGGCTGCTTCCGCTTCTTCCAAAGAAAAGGCGTCTGAGATCCGGTCTGGCGCGTATCCGCGTCTTTCGGCTATTATACCAAACGGCGATAAAAAATACCAGCAATTTATACACGTGCGGTGCCGCTTTCTCTTGAAAAATATGTGAGCGGGGGTTATGATAAAACGGCATCAAACTTGAGGAGCTATGAAATGGATAACAGGGCAATCGGCGTTTTTGACTCGGGCCTGGGCGGGCTGACGGCAGCGCAGGCGCTCAGGGGGCTTCTGCCCGATGAACGCATTTTATATCTCGCGGATTCCTATAATATGCCCTACGGCGAAAAAAACCGGGCGCGTATCGTTGAAATGTCCCGAATGGACCTGCGCTTTCTTCTGGAAAAGGGCGTCAAGGCCGTTTTTATCGCCTGCGGCACGGCGACCTCAAACGCGCTGGAAATTTTGGAAAAGGAAAGTCCCGTGCCGGTTTTCGGCATTGTCGGCCCTGCGGCCGGAAAGGCGGCGGCGGCCACGGTGAACGGGCGGATCGGCCTGCTCGCGACCCGCGCGAGCGTCCGCGCAGGCAGCTACCAGCGCGCGATCCGCGCGCTTGACCCGAGACTTGCGGTCACAGCGCAGGCTTGCCCGAGATTTGCCACGATGGTCGAGGACGGGATTTTTGAAAAGGACGACGAAAAGGTGCTGGCAGCGGCCGCGGAGTACCTGCCGCCGCTCAAGCAGACGGAGGTGGATACCGTCATACTCGGCTGCACGCATTATCCGCTTCTGGCGGATGTGATCGGCGAGTATATGGGCGCAGGCGTAAAGCTCATCAGCGCGGGCGCGGCGGCGGCGGAGCGTCTCGCGGCCTTTCTCGGCGCGAACGGGCTTCTCAACAGCAGCGGCGGGCACGGCGGTACGGAATACTATACGACGGGCGCGCCGGAGGCCTTTGCGCGTACCGCTGAGCTGATGCTCAGGCAGGATGTGCGCGGAAAGCTCACCGGACTCGAACCCTTTGACAAGGCCGGGAATATGTAATATAATCTACCGGCCGGCGCGCGGCCGGCATTTCCGGGCGGGAACTTAGCGTGATCAATCACGCTAATCGCGCTGAATTTAAGCGCGAAGCGCTTCCCGCTTCGCAAAACCGCGTTTCATACGCAAAAAGATCATGCCTTTCAATGGTCCGTTTGTGTCTTGAGCGCAGCGAAAGGAATGATCTTTTTTATGAAAGTGAAAGACGTTATTATCTCCATCAAAGGGACGCAGAATGATTCCAACGGCGAGGATGATGTCGTTGAGCTGGAGACCGACGGTGTTTTTTCCTTTGAAAACGGGGAGGGCATGCTGTCCTACATGGAGAGCGAGCTGACCGGACTGAACGGCACTAAGACCTCGTTTACGATCAGCCCGATGGGCGTCGTCATGACCAGGGAGGGCGGCCTGAACAGCCGGATGGTCTTTGAAAAGGGGAGAAAACATAACTTTCTGTATGAAACGCCCTTCGGATCGGCAACCATGGGCGTGAACACGACGAATATTCTCGTCGATTTCAATGAACACGGCGGGGATATGGAGATCGACTACATCGTCGACTTCCAGCACTCGGTCGTCGGGCATAATATGTTCAGGATAAAAGTAAGCGAACAGAGGAAAGCGTAACATGGCCAATTTGATCGAAGAAGCGAAGCGCGCCATAGACGGACTGCTGCGGGAGGCTTACCGGAAGGCCGTGGAAAAGGGCGGGCTCGCCGCCGGCGTTTTTCCGGAGGGCAAGATCGAGATTCCCAAGGACGTTTCAAACGGCGACTACGCCGCGAACCACGCTATGGCCGGCGCAAAGGCCCTTAAGCGCCCGCCGCACGAAACGGCCGGGCGCCTGCTTTCGGAGCTGGCGCTTGAAGACAGCTTTTTTGAAAGCGCGGAGCTCGCCGGGCCGGGCTTCCTGAACTTCCGCCTGTCGGACAAGTGGTACGGCAGGGTGCTGGACGTCATCAGGCTTGAGGGCACGGACTACGGCCGCTCGGACGACGGCCGCGGGGAGCGGGTCATGGTCGAGTTCGTCTCGGCCAATCCCACCGGCCCCATGACTATCGGCAACGCGCGCGGGGGCGTGCTGGGCGACGCGCTTGCTTCTGTACTCGACCGGGCGGGCTGCAAGGTCTGGCGCGAATTTTACGTCAATGATGCGGGCGGCCAAGTCGCGCTTTTCGCCAAGTCCATAGAGGCGCGCTACCTCCAGATTTTCATGGGAGAGGACGCGGCCATGTTCCCGGAAAACGGCTACCACGGCGACGACATTACCGCCCTTGCGCGGCAGATAGCCGAGCGCGACGGACGGAAATACCTGGCGTGGGACAGCGAGGCGCGCTGCAGGGCTTTCGCGGCCTTCGGCCTGCCCTTCAATATCGCGCTGATGCGCGAGCACCTCGAACGTTACCGTATCCATTTCGACCGCTGGTTCCTCGAAAGCGCGCTGCACGAAAGCGGCTATGTCGAGGAAACAGTCAGGCTGCTCGCGGAGGGCGGCTACACCTATGAAAAGGACGGCGCGCTCTGGCTGCGCAACACCGCGCTCGGGGCGGACAAGGACGAGGTGCTGCGGCGTGCCAATGGGTTTTACACCTATTACGCGGTCGATATCGCCTATCACCGCGACAAGTTCGTCGAGCGCGGCTTCGACCGGGTGATCGACGTCTGG
>JAISDV010000021.1 GCA_031264545.1 Oscillospiraceae bacterium
AGTTCTTGACGCCGCAAACCGCGGCGATCGGCGGCCCCTGCACGTCCCGGCAGAGAGCGGCGTACTCTTCCGGGGTGTTGACGTTCGAGAGTATTTTTTCTGCGTCCGCGTATGCGGAGTGCCGGAGAGAAACGCGCTTCACCTTCATTTCCTCCAAGGCGTTCATGATGCTGCAATCGCCCTTCGCCAGACGCGCCTCCAGAATGCCTGCGGTCCGTTTGGAATAGACGGCGCACAGCGGCTGTTCGCGCCCGTCCCGGGTGACGGGAACGACCGCGTCGTATCCGTCCTCAACATAGGAGAGCAGATATTCCACGAAGTCCCGCGTCAAGAGCGGCATGTCGCAGCTCACCGCAAGCAGGCGTTCCGACTTGCAGACGCTCAGGGCGGAGTACAGCCCGCCCATGGGGCCGCAGCCGCCGGGGCCGCAAATGCCGGTTCGGTCTTCGACGGTACGCAGGCGGGCGCACTCATACCGCCGGGACGGGCCCACGGAGAGCAGCACTTCGCCGAGCCCGCTCAGCGACTCGGCAATACGCTCCAGAAAAGTCCGGCCTTCCAAGCGCAGCAGGGCTTTGTCCTTTCCCATCCTGCGGCTCGCGCCGCCCGCCAGAATCACCGCGCCCGTGTCCTTATTTTTCATTTTTTACGTGAAATCCTCAAGCAGAACCGCGTCGACCGGGTCGCCGGCATTGAGGGAGAAGGAATGCGCGGGAGTATCGGCCAGGCAGTTGCACTCGGTCATGGAGGCTATTATGCCCGGAGAATCTCCGCCCGGCAGCAGATAAATCTCTCCGCCTTCCGCCCTTCCGCGGACAAACCGGCGAATATGATTTTTTTTGCCGAATAGCTTTTTGCTGAATGAATTGGCCAGAATGCCCTTTATCCGTTTTGGGAACACCGCGCAGTCTCCGGCCAGCTTTTTGACGGCGGGGCCGCCCAAGACCTCGAAGGAGGCCGCCGCGGCGAAAGGGTTGCCCGAAAGACACAAAATCAGCCTGTCCTCTTTGTACAGCGCCATGGCCGGAGCGCCCGGCTTCATATCGACGCCGCGAAACAGCTCCTGCGCGCCCAGCGCCTTTCCGGCGGCGGGGACGCAGTCGCGGGCGCCCGACGCGACGCCGCCGGTCGTGATGACCATATCGCAGGCCCGCAACAGGCCGTGAATGGCCGCAGCCAGTTTTTCGGGGTCGTCGTCGGCGCTGCCGCTCAAAAAAGACTGGGCTCCCAACTGCCTTACCCGCAGGGCAAGGTAATAGCCGTTGCTGTCGTAAATTTTCCCCGGCGCGAGCAACTGGCCGGCGGGAACCAATTCGCTTCCCGTCGATAAAATGCCGATCCGGGGGCGTTCGCAGACCTCGGCATCGGTATATCCCTGCCCGGCCAGTACCGCGATGTGCGCGCAGTTCAGGCGCTGCCCGCCCCTGGCGATCAGCGTTCCCTCCCTGACGTCTTCCCCTTCCCAGCAATAGTTTTCGTATTCGCCCACAGGCGAGAAAACGCGCACCGTCTCTTCGCCGCCGTCGGTGTCCTCCTGCCGGACGACGCAGGTTGCGCCGGGCGGAAGAGGAGACCCGGTCGTCACCAGAGCGGCTTCGCCGGCGTTCAAAGCCCCTGCGGGAAAAGCGCCCGCACCCGCGAAAATGCGCTCTGTTACGCGCAGAACCGCCGGGCTGTCCCGTGACGAATTTCGTATGTCGTCATGCAGAACGGCGTAGCCGTCCAAAGGAGAGCGGTTGAACGGCGGCTGATTGATGCGGGCGAAAATATCCCTGGCGGCGACCCGTCCGGCGGCGTCGAGAAGCGCTGCCTTCTCAGAGCGTTTCGGCTTGGAAGCGTGCTGTACCAGGATTTCCGCGCTTTGCTCGACCGATAGATTCCGCATTGACTCCAAATTCCAACCTTCTTTAGGCTTTTTATGAATTATAGTATAGAACATCGCTAAGATTGTGTAAATTACTATATACTGCATTTTCCAATGTGTTAGGACTGTTCACCGTCATCATTATTCAATTTGCTCTCGCTGTTTTCCTGTTCCAATAAGGCTTTAACCTCGCCGGCCAGCACGTCCTTATCGGGGATATAATAAACATAGGTGGACGCAAAAACTTGATTGCTTAGCCCACCCAAAGCATACTCCGCGACCACGTCTTTGCTTGTTTTACAGAGGATTATGCCGACAGGCGGATTATCGCCTTCGTCGTTCACTTCGGTCTTGTAGTAATTCAAATAAGCGTTCATCTGTCCGGCGTGTTCGATTCGCAGATCGCCCATCTTCAGGTCAATCAGCACATATGCGTTCAGAATTTTGTTATAAAACACCATATCCACATAGTAGTGAGTATTTCCGATGGTCACGCGCTGTTGACTGCCAACGAACATAAAGCCGCGGCCGAGTTCAAGCAGAAAATCCTCAATATGCCGTACCAGCTTGGCTTCCAAGTCTTTTTCAAGCATAGGCTTATTCTCCGGCACACCAAGAAATTCAAACACATACGGCTCTTTCAGCATATCCTCCGGGCGCGACATCGTTATGCCTTCCGTGGCAAGCGCGAGAACACTCTCCTTGTTCGCCTTGCCGTCGGACATCAATAGCCGCTCAAACAGCGAAGTACCGATTTGCCGTTTCAGTTCCTCAACCGACCATCTGGCGTTAGAACACTCCTGCTCGTAAAAAGCTCTCGCATCTCTGTCGTGAACCGACAGCAGTTCCAAATAATGCGACCACGACAATTTTCCAGACGTCGTCTGGATTTTTGGATACTGCAAATACAGCTCGCGCATATTGTACAGATTGGAACGCGAATAACCGCGGCCGAGTTCGTTCGTCAGCCGTTTTGACAATTCCGGCAACAGCCTTGCGCCGTACTGTGCTTTTAGCTTGCCGTTCTGTTCTCGCTCGACGATTGTGCGCCCGACTTGCCAATAGGTACTCAGCATAGTCATGTTGACCTCGCGGGACAGGTTTGTCCGCGCTGCCTCCATTATTGCCCGTATCTCCGCCACGAGCATATCCATTTCGGAGTGGTTCATACATTCGCACCTTTCGTCTGTATTTTAGCCATTTGTTGTTTTTCCTTTCCACGCAGAATAATCGCGCAATGCGCTGTCTACAACGAAAATTTCACAAAAGAGTATACTAATTGAATCAAGATCGTCAACTGGAGACGAGTGGAGATGGTGGGGATGAGTGTTTCGCGTCTGACGGAATTCGCGCCGCTTTTCGCCTTTTTTGCGGATTTTTTTCTGAGCTTCTTGAGCCCGTTTCCTCGGGACAGAAGAAGCGCAGCATGGAAACCGGCTTTTGTTCCTTCGGAGCTTGAACGTTTGACGGAAGCCTTCATTTCTTCCCTGAACGGAGCTTCCGGCGCGGAGCGGCGTTCTTACGAAGAAGAATATCACGCGCTCTTTTCGGGGCTGCGCTTCCCTTCGCTGGAACTGTGGGAGTCCTGTTACATTTCAGAGAGCGGCAAGGACAAACGCCTCCTGAACCGCGTGACGCGCGGCGTGGCAGCGCTGTACCGCGAAGCGGGGCTGGGCGTGGACGCGGACACGGATGCAGACAAAACCGTCCGGCAGCCGCCGGATCACATCGGCGTGGAGTGTGCCTTTTTCTCCTGGCTTTGCGGCGGCGGGCCGCGGTACGCCGAACTTTGCCGCTCCTTTTTCACCGGACACCTGCGCCCCTTCGCGGAGCTGTTCGGCATCGAACTGGAAAGCCGGACGCGGGAAGCCCCTTACAAAATCCTGGCCCGGCTGCTCCGAAAATCCGCCGCTCTGGCCGAGAACGCTATCCAAGATTCGATAGAGAGCGGCGCGTCCTTCGCGCCCCTTGAGAAGAGGGAGGAAAGAACCCAGAACCTCCCGGCAGGGCTCCGTTTCCTGACGGCGGACGAGATGAGGGA
>JAISDV010000048.1 GCA_031264545.1 Oscillospiraceae bacterium
TGACCTCGCCGTACTGTGAAAAGGCCTCGAGCGCTTTTTTGCTCATCAGGCGGTAATCGGCGTGGTTATAGACGATCTCGCCGCCGAGCCTGTCCAGTATTTTATAATAGCCCTCCGCCGTGAAGCGTTTGAAAAAGCTGTCCTTCTGCCTGGAGCTGCGTACGCCGTAGACGATTTCGCAGCCCGCGTAGTATTGCTCGAGCATCGCGTCCACTGCGTTGACATCGTCCTGGAGGTCGGCGTCCATGGAGATGCTTACATCGGCCCTTTCCTTTGCGGTCATCAGCCCGGCGAGAAGCGCGTTTTGGTGGCCGCAGTTGCGGCTGAGGGAGAGGCCGGAGAAAAGCTTGTCCGCGTCGTGCAGGGTGCGGATCATCTGCCATGTCCTGTCTGTGGAGCCGTCGTTTACAAGAAGGACGCGGCTGTCGGCGGAGACCGTTCCGCGCTTTATCAGTGCGCCCATCTTTTCGCGGAGGCGGCGGGAGGTTTCCGGAAGCGCCTCCTCCTCGTTATAGCAGGGTACGACGATATACAGCGTGCTGCCGCGAAATTCGTTTGCAAATGTATCCAATGAACGCTGTCCTCCCAAAATTTTTACCGGCGCACGGCCGGAACCGACCGGTGCGTATTCCGCGTCCGCCGGTATGTCCTATTATAATGCCGGCTGATCCGATTTGCAAGCGGGATATAGACAAAAGCGTTTTTACCGGGTATTACCCTTATACGTGTTGCCCGGAACAAATTGATCTATGGCGCGTCTGATAAACAGGACAATGCGTCAACTTTCACGGGGAGGCGAGGACGATTGCAGACATGTACAGGCGCTGGCATATGATATCCGTATATTCCGTCACGCACTTTCTTGTGGATTTCGCCTGTGCCTTTTTGATGTTTCGCAGCATTTCGGGGACGCCGGATTGGTATCTCTGTGTATTGCTCTATAATTTTTGCGCCTTTGCGATGCAGATGCCGCTGGGCATTCTTGCGGACAAATGGAGCCGGAACTATCTGTTCGCGGCTATCGGCTGCGGTCTCGTCGGGGCGGCGTACGGACTTTGGCAGTTTCCTGCCGAGGCGGCTATAGCTGCCGGAATAGGCAATGGCATGTTCCATATAGGCGGCGGTATTGACGTCTTAAACGTCAGCGAGGAAAAGAGCGGCGCTCTCGGCGTATTCGTATCGCCGGGCGCGTTCGGGATTTATTTCGGCACAATACTCGGCAAAGGGCGTGGATTGACCGGTATTCCCATACTGCTCGCGCTTCTCGCGGCGATTGGGGCGATTTTCGCCGTGCGCCGCGCACAGGGCGGGGCGTGTGTAAAGAACGCCGCGTTTTCATTGAACGGTTGGACGTCCCCGCGTATGCTGACAGCGGCTGCCTGCCTGTTTTTTGTCGTTTGTCTGCGCGCTTATGTGAGCTTAACGCTGAGTTTTCCATGGAAAAGCGCCGGGTGCTGGGGCGTTGTGCTGGTCTGCGCCGTGGTGTTCGGCAAAACTGCCGGAGGTCTTGCGTCTGACCGCTTCGGGCTGGCCAAAACCGCTTGCATGTCTTCCGGTCTTGCCGCGCTGCTGTTCCTCATTCCACACATCCCGGCGGCGGGCGTGCTGTCGATGCTTCTATTTAATATGACAATGCCCGTTACACTTTGGGTGATGGCTAAAATCCTCCCGGGGGCAAAAGGGTTTTCCTTCGGACTTTTGACCTTTGGGTTGTTCCTCGGCTTTTTGCCGGCGTATTCGGGCGTCAGCGCGTCCTCTGACGCACCCTGGCTGTTCACACTTGCCGCCGCTGTATCGTTCGCGCTTCTGTTTGTCAGTCTGCGAAAGGCCGGCCCATGAACCGTGCGCTTCTCGCCGCGTTGGCAAAATCCCTTATCTTAACGCTTGTTCTTGAAATGGGCTTCTTTTTGCTCACGTGCAAGCGGAACAAAAGAGACCTGCTGCTTGTCGGGGCGGTCAATATCGTCACAAACCCTGTTGTGGTGCTGTTGTTTTGGCTGTCGGTATTTCATGCGGATCGGAACCGTGCCGTTGTTATGGCGCCCCTTGAACTGTTTGCCGTATGTGCCGAGGGGTATTATTACAAAAAGTATGGGCAGGATTTTAAGCGCCCCTATCTGTTCTCCGCTGCCGCAAACGCGTTTTCGTTTGGAATCGGCGTGCTGCTTCAGCTATTTATTTAAGGAGGTCCGATTATGAAAAAACGCTGTTTTACAATCCTGCTCCTGGCAGTATGGTTTCTGCTGCTGTTCCCGCTTGCCGCATATGCCGATGTGCTCATAGAGCCCGACAACGATTTTTACACCCGGCACAGAGACGCGTGTACAGCTCTGCGCCGAAGCTTTTACGCGAACGGCGAGAGCGGCGCCGTGTCGGTCAAAAAAGAACCGGGTTCGAAAACAGAAACAGCCGTTATAGAAAACGGCGAAGTTATCAATATCATGTTCACATATAACCACAAAGGTGAAATTTGGGGCGTTACGGAGATATATACGGAAGGCAAACGGCCTAATGGCTGGATTCCCATGGATCAACTCCTGCTTGTATACGACTATATCTCCTTTTCCGAAGAACATCAGGATGATTTTTACGCCTATACGGGGAGCTACGAAGCATTAAAAACAGCGGAAGAGATCGTTCTATGGTCATGGCCCGGCTCCGGAGACACACAAGGGAATTTTGAAACGCTGTCAGATGAAAACTCTGAAAACTTTAGTTTGTCCCCTGCCTATCGGGACGGGCAAGGTCGGGAGTGGGGGTTCATCGCTTACTGGCATCAATATAGAAATGTGTGGGTCTGCATAAGCGACCCGACGAACAGTGACATACCCGCTTTTAATCCGCCTCCGCAGCCGGAGTTGTGGCAGCCGGATGATACAAATGCCCCGAAAAGCGGACGCTCCACGCCCCTGCTCATTATTATTCTGGTGACTCTGTTGGTTGCAAGTACGGCCATACTGATTCGGGTATTCTGGAAACCGAATCAAGGCAAGAGGCCATCGTAGCCGGTTAAAATCATGAAAAGGAAGACCCGTAATATACTGTTGGGGACAGTCATTCCTGCTCTTTTGATTGGTGGTGTGATTTATTGCCTCAACGATCCGGCTGATACCGTAAAGGCAGACAATAAACCGGAAGCTGTTGCTTCCTCCGCCTCCGTGCAGCCGGCGGCGCAGGCGGACTGGAAAAATCATTTTGAGGGCTTGACCGGCATGCTCAAAGGAACAGACCTTGTGATAAAAGGTAAAGTCGTTGACGCATATACGGAACAAAGAGTCGATATGGTTTTCACAAAACAGGTTATTGAAATCGAAAAAGCGTATGGCGGCAGTATTAAAGCCGGCGACAGGATAACGCTTCTGCAGACCGGCGGAGAACGAAATGGTATCTATACGCGCCCCTTTGATGAGGATCCGTTATTAAATTAAAATGACGAGTATCTCCTGTTTTTGGAATTAACGTCTGAAGGGCATTATTTGATTGCCGGCGGGTATCAGGGCAGGGCGGAGATAGATAAGGAACAGGTCACCTTCAGCGCATGGAATGTTGAAATATCGCGAGCGTTTACCGGAAAAAACATCGACGCCGGCGAAACTGTGACCGAATCGGCAGCCTTAGCCCCTATAATAGTCAGTCTTAGTGATGTCGAGCTTGTTTTAGCTGCGCATGGCTTAGGGCTTGTTTAAAAAATTGGCATTAAAAT
This sequence comes from Oscillospiraceae bacterium, assembly GCA_031264545.1. Classification (GTDB taxonomy): domain Bacteria; phylum Bacillota; class Clostridia; order Oscillospirales; family Oscillospiraceae; genus UBA2658. Next base: position 3,704 of record JAISDV010000048.1, read on the forward strand.
CCTGAGATCGTGTGGACAGATGGTATCTCCGCATTTTGATATCTCGTTCTGCATGTAAAATTATCGGGGCGTGTCGTAAAACGTTTTTTCAAAAACGGGGTGCGGCCTGCTCCGTTTATACAGGCAAAAGATTCAAGCTGCTCTAAAGACGTTTTATATACGAAAAATCTCTTAACCGCCGCTTTACTTGTTTAGTGATAAAATCATAATTTGGAGGTGACCG
>JAISDV010000092.1 GCA_031264545.1 Oscillospiraceae bacterium
TCATCGCGGCAAAAAAGAGCAGCTCCTGCCCGGTCTCCTCGATCGCTTCCCTGTTGAAAATAAGGGCGTTGAGAAAGCCGGAGATCAGCAGCGTGGCGGTCAGTATCAAGACGAAGCCCGTCATCAGCGACCGTTTCATTTGACACCTCCGACGAAGCGGTAGCCAACGCCGCGAACGGTTTTGATAAAGCTGCTGTTTTCGGCCGAGTCCCCGAGCTTCTGGCGGAGCGTGCCGATATGGATGTCGAGCGTTCTGGTCTCGCCATAGTAGTCGCCGCCCCAGATCTTGCTGATCAGCTCCTCGCGCGAGACCGCGCGGGCGCTGTTTTCCATCAGGTGCTTGAGCAGCTCGAATTCCTTGAAGGTCAGCGGAAGTGTTTCTCCGTCTTTCGTTACCTCCCGGACGTTGTTGTCGAGCTTGACGCCGCCGAGCGCGATGACGTTTGCGTCCGCGTCCGAATCGCCGCCGTATCTGCGCAGCTGAGCGCGGACGCGCGCGCAGAGCTCCAGCACGCTGAAGGGCTTGGTCATATAGTCGTCCGCTCCGGCGTCGAGCCCGATTATTTTATCGAGCTCCGTGTCCTTCGCGGTGAGCATGATGACGGGAACGCCGCGCAGCGCCCGGGAGGCGCGCATCTCGCGGAGCGCCTCGACGCCGCTCATCCCGTCCATCATGATGTCCAGGATAACGACGCGGGGCGGCGCCTGGCGCATATCCTCGAGGGCGCTTCCCGCGTTGTCGAAGCCTCGCGTTTTATAGCCGTTGCTTGTCAGGGCGACGTCGAGGAGCATTCTTATGCTCTCGTCGTCCTCTACGATCACGATCTTTTCGTTCATTTGCCTGTCTCCCCGCCTATCCGGCTTTCCCCGCTATAAATTCAGGTTCTCACAGTCAGATGATTCTTTCGTTTATGTGGATGCCGGTAATATAAAACTGTACCCATTCGCAGATGTTGACCGCATGATCGCCGATGCGCTCGAGGTATTTCACGATCATGAGATAGTCTATGACGGTATCGATCTCCGGGATGTCCTTGTAGATCTTAGAGCCGAGCTCATGGCGGATATTCCTGAAATAGTCGTCCACCACGTCGTCCTTCTCCATGGTGGCCCGGGCGAGCGCCAGGTCGCCCCTGACATAGGCGTCGATCGCCGAGGCGACCATTTCCCTCGCGCTGACAGCCATTTTCAGCACCTCGTCCTGAAGCTCCGGGAAGCTGACGCTGTCGTGATACATACTGATCTCGGCAATGTCCGAGGCCGCGTCGCCGATCCTTTCGATGTCCGTTATCATTTTTATCGCGGTGCTGATCTTGCGCAGGTCGGCCGCGACGGGCTGCTGCTTGAGGATCAGCTTCAGGCACATCGTCTCGATATCGCGCTCCATGGCATTGATGCTTGCGTCTTCTTCTATTATCTCTCTGGCGAGCCGTTTGTCAAATGCTTTAAGCGCCTGCATCGCGCGGGTCACGGCATCCATCGCCATCGTCCCCATTTTAATGAGCGCGGCGGAGAGCTCTTTCAGCTCGTCGTCGTAGAGTTTTCTCGTCGCCATAATCCAAACTTTCCCTTTCGCCTCAGCCGAAACGGCCGGTAATATAATCCTCTGTGCGCTTATCCGCGGGCATCGAGAAAATGTCGTCGGTCTCCCCCATCTCCACCAGCTCTCCCAGAAGAAAGAAGGCGGTTTTGTCGGAAATTCGCGCCGCCTGCTGCATATTATGGGTCACGATCACGACGGTATAGGCCTGCCGCAGGTCGTCCATCAGCTCCTCGATGCGCATGGTGCTTGCCGGGTCGAGCGCGCTGGTCGGCTCATCCATTAGCAGAACCTCCGGCTCGACGCTCAAGGCCCGCGCGATACAGAGCCGCTGCTGCTGGCCGCCCGAAAGGCCGAGCGCGCTTTTTTTCAGGCGGTTTTTCACCTCATCCCAGAGCGCTGCCCCGCGGAGCGATTTTTCCACGAGCTCGTCGAGTGAGGCCCTGCTGTGGTTCCCATGCAGGCGCGGACCGTAGGCAATGTTGTCGTAAATGGTCATGGGAAAGGGGTTGGGGGCTTGAAATACCATGCCGATTTTTTTGCGCAGAAGGCTGATATTTGTGGTTTTGTCGTAAATATCGTCGTCATGATACCGGACCTCGCCGCTTATACGGACATCCGGGATAAGATCGTTCATACGGTTGAGCGTTTTCAGATAGGTACTCTTTCCGCAGCCGGAGGGCCCGATCAGAGCGGTTATCTCATTCTCTTCTATGTCCATGCTTATGCCCTTGAGCGCCTGAAAATTTCCGTAATACAGCTCGAGCTTCCTCGAGGTAATGATGCGCATATCCTTTACCCGACCCTTTTCAGTTTTTTTCTGGCGGCTTTCGCTGCGAAGTTGATGACAAGCGCCAGAAGCATCAGTATGGCGGCAATCGCGAAGCCCACGCCGAACTCGCCGTGCTCCATGGTGTAGACGTAGAGCATGACGCTGAGCGTCCCGCCGCTGACGGAAAGCGCCTTGATATAGTTTGTCACGAGCACATAGCCCGCTCCGGCGGTGAACAGCAGCGCCGCCGATTCTCCGACGATACGCCCGACCGCGAGGATCGCGCCGCTGACGATGCCGTCGACCGTACACGGGAGAACGATAGTCCGTATGGCATACCATTTGGGCGCGCCGAGCGCTGCCGCGCCGTCGCGGTAGGCCTGTGGCGTGGTCTTGAGCGATTCCTGAGTCGTTCTGGTAATGCTGGGCAGTATCATGATCACCAGCGTGAGCGAGCCGGCCAGAACGCTGGACCTCAGCCCGAGCCTCTGGCTGAAAAACAGCATACCGACAAGGCCGTATATGATCGACGGGATGCCGGTCAGCGTTTCCGTTGAGAATTCAATGAAGCGCACGAGCTTTCCGCTCCTCGCGTATTCGTTGAGGAAAATAGCGGAGCCTATGCCGACCGGCAGCGCGATGACAAGGGCGGTCAGTATCGTGTAGAGCGTAAAAAGGAGGTTCGGGAGTATACCGATCCTGCCCGCGAGCACGCTGCGCTGGGTGCTGAGAAGCTCCCAGGTAAGGTTCGGCAGGCCCCTGTAGAAAATATAGCCAATAAGGCCGATGAGCAGCAGGGTGACGATGAGCGCGGCAAGATAGACGAGCGCCCTGAGAACAAGCTCGTTCAGCCTTCGGCCTGCGGCGATGCGGCTGTTGAGCGGCTGAGCGGCGGATTTATTGTTCATCGCTGTATCCCCCTTTCAGAAGCGTGTTCAGCGTCAGGTTAATGATCATGATAAAGATGAAAAGCACAAGGCCTATGGAAAAGAGCGCCTGCTTCTGGAGCCCTCCGGCATAGGACATTTCAGAGGCGATCGCCGTCGTGAGCAGGCGGACGCTGCCGAAGAGCTTCGGCATATTGGCGACGTTTCCGGCGACCATCATGACCGCCATCGCCTCGCCGATCGCCCGGCCGATGCCGAGTACCACACCGGCGCTTATGCCGCTTTTGGCCGCGGGAATACTGACTTTGAAAATCGTCTCGATTTTCGTCGCGCCCAGGGCAAGGCTCGCCTCCTCATACTTTTTCGGAACGGCGTTGAGCGCGTTTTCGCTGACGCTCACGATGCTGGGCAGGATCATAACGGCCAGGACGATCATGGCCGTGAAGAGCGTGGCGCCGCTTTTAATGCCGAAGGCTTTCATCACCGCCGGCGCGAGCACGATCATGCCGACAAGACCGTATACGACGGAGGGTATCCCCGCGAGCAGCTCAACGGCGGGCCTGACCGAGGCGGCAAGCTTCGGCCTGGCGATTTTCGAGAGAAAGACCGACGTCATCAGGCCGATGGGTACGCCGATCAGTATCGCGCCGAAGGTCGCGACAATGGAGGAGAGGATAAAGGGCAAAATACCGAACCGCGGTTCGGAAGCCGTGCTTTTCCAAACCTGCCCGAGCAGGAATTCCTTCAGGCCGATTTCCCGGATGGCCGGCAGGCCGCTTACGATCATATAGCCGGATATGCCGATAACCGCGGCAATGGCAATCATGCCGCAGAAGGTGAAGATCAGGTTCATGATTCTCTCTGTGATATTTCTGGCTTTCATGGCAGCCTCCGTCAGCTTATGGAAATGCGCGTAGATTTTCGAAAAGGGAGACTCCAAAAGTGAAGTCTCCCTGCCCGGCATTTCTTTTTATTTTGCGGGAGGAATCGCGCCGGCCTGCGCGATGATGGCGGCCGCGTCAGGGCTGAGCGCGAACGCGATGAAGGCCTCGGCCGCGGCTGAAAGCGCCGCGCCCTGTTTGGTGATCAGATTGAAGTTTCTCTGGATTTCATAGCTGCCGTCGAGAACCGTCGCTTCCGAGGCTTCGACGCCGCCGACCCTGACCATCGCGACTGTGTCGTTCACCGCCGAAAGAGAGGCGTAGCCGATGGCGTTTTCATTGGCCGCGACAGCCGCGATAACGGCGCCGGTGGAGGTCAGCTCCTGCTCGTATTCGCACGCATCCGCAACGCCGACGATGCTCTCGAAGCCGTCGCGCGTGCCGGAGCCGGCTTCGCGTCCGATGAAGACCACGGGGGCGTCCGCGCCGCCGACATCCTTCCAGCTGGCGGCCTCGCCCTTGGCGAGCGCGGCGATCTGCTCGAGACTGAGGTCGGCGACGGCGTTTGCCTTATTCACGATGATCGCGATGCCGTCGATTGCGACGATTAGGGCGTCAAGGCCGGTTTCCTCAACCTTGAGGTCACGGCTGGAAAGACCGATATCGGCGGTGCCTTCGCCTGCCGCGGTGATACCGGCGCCGGAGCCGGTTGCATCATAGGTCACGGTAACGCCGGCGTTGTTGGCCATGAAGGCTTCCATGAGGCCGGCAATGACATTTTCCATCGAGGTGGAGCCGTTCGTTGCGACTGTTCCTGAGAGCGCCGGTTCCGTTTCAACGGGCTCCGAGGGAGCCGCCGCGCTGGATGCCGCGGAGGGGGCCGGCGTCTCCGCCGCCGAGCAGCCGGCGAAGGCCACGAGGCACAGTACGGCCGTAAGAGCAAATGTAAAAATTCTTTTCATCCTTTTTCTCCTTCATTGATCTTTCTGATATGTATGGTTTACTGCTTCTGCTGTAACCATCTTAATTTTTTGAATTCGGACCCACTACCACGAATCCTTCAAGATTATGTAAAGATTCTGTAAATCCGCAAGCCCGCCTGCTGTCCGCGGCGGTTTCCCGGCGGCGAGGCTTCTTGTTATTTTTATGATATATCTCGTGTCATACGTATTTAAATTATGTCTTTACAGTGATATAATCAGTAAAACATGCGCGGATTACGTCAAAAAAAGCGCGTTTAAGATTCCGGATATTGAGAAACAGCCGAGTTTCCGAAATCCCGGATAATTCCGCCATGCAAACGAAAAGCCCGGGATCATCTTCGGAGCGAACGGAACAGATGAACGCGGGCGGTAGGGCCGCCTGAGGATGGGTTCTGACGTACAGGAGGAGCAAATGGACATAAGGGACCTGCGCTTTTTCTGCCTGACGGCGGAAATGGAGCACGTTACGAGAGCCGCGGAAAAGCTGGGCGTTTCCCAGCCCTTCCTCACGCGGGTCATAAGCAATCTGGAGAAAGAGATCGGCCTTGCCCTGTTTGACAACGTGGGAAGGACGATCCGCCTGAATGGCAGCGGCGAGAATTTTTATATCCACGCAAAAAAGGTCCTTTCGGATATGGATGAGCTTGAAGCCGAAGTCAGCACGATGCTCGACAGGCATAACAAAAGCATCCGCATACTCTGCAATGTCAGCGCCTATTCTCCCGAGCTTATTGTCGCTTTCAGAAAACAGCATCCCAATTACACAATTTCCATTGAATTTGCCCCGATGAAGGAGATTCTCAATGCCCTTACGATAGGCGACGCGGATTTCGCTTTCTGCTCTCCCCCGCTGATCGACGACCCGCTGAAGGGTATAAAGACCGACCTCGTTTTCTGCGAGCGCTGCAGCGTTCTACTGCCGCCCGGGCATCCGCTGGCGGACGCGGAGACGGTTGGCTTCGAGGACATCAAGGATATGCAGCTCGTCACGACGACGAAGGGCACCGGGCTGCGCATCAATATTGAGCAGACCTTCAAAAAGCACGACCTCCGCCCTAATATCGTCTGCGAAACCAACGACATGAACCTGATCATCCGAAGCGTCAGGGACGGCATGGGCTACGCTATCCTCCCGCGCTGGCTGATTTTCAGCAGTCCGGCGCTGCGCGGCTGCAGCGTCGACGTCGATGTCCCGGATGCCTATGCCTATGTCGGCATCAGCTATAATACGAATCCCTCGGTCGGAGCGGCCGGCACGGGCTTCAAGGATTTTGCCATAAAATTTCTCAATGAATTCAGATTGAAGGCCGATTACGGCGGCGCACCGGCAGGCGCGCCGGAGCAGCTGGCCGATTGGCTCGGATCCCGTCCATAGGCCGCGCCGCGCGGTCGGGCTGCAAGCCGCGCGTGACACGCCTCTGCCTGAACGCGCTCGGCGGCGATAGCCCTGGAAACAGTCCCCCGGCGGCGATATGTGATTGACAAGGTCTGCCATTGCGCGTATAATCATCCCAAACTGGTTATGATTATTGTTTTAGATGTTATTGATTACTACATATGTTAATAAACTGTGAATAAGGGGTGACAGAGCTTTGAGTTTCCAAATAATAGGCGACAGCTGCTGCGACTATCCGTACCTGACCGATGACTATACCTGGATAAAAAGAGTTCCGCTCACAATAGAGCTGGGCGGGGAGGTCTATACAGATAACGCGCAGCTGCGCTGCGCCATGCTGGTGAGTAAGATGGCGGCCTCGCGCAGCGCGCCGAAATCCGCTTGTCCTTCTCCCGGCAATTATCTTGAAGCCTATACTTGCGGCGCTGACGATATTTACGTCGTGACGCTTTCGGACAAGCTCAGCGGCAGCTATGAAAGCGCGGTCGTCGCGGCGAACATGTTTAAGGAAGCGCATCCGGCGAAAAATATATTCGTTTTCAGCTCAAAGAGCGCCGCATCCGGCGAAATCGCCGTTTGCCGGAAAATACTTTCTCTGGCCGAAGCGGGAGAGCCTTTTGAAAGGGTCGTTGCCGAGACGCTTGACTTTATCAGCGGAATCGCCACTTATTTTATCCTTGAGACACTGGATGTTTTTCGCAAAAATGGCAGGCTGAGCCACCTGCAGTCGCTTGTTACGGGCGCGCTGAGGCTCAAGCTCATCATGGGCGGAGACGAAACGGGAAATATTTGCATCAGGGGAAAGGCCTTGTCAATGGATAGGGCCATCAGCAGAATGGCCGAGCTGATCGCTGAAAGGTGCAAAGGCAGGGATATGAGCGAAACAGTGTTCTATATTACCCACTGCCAGTGTCCGGACAGAGCGCGGCTCGCGCGGGATAAGCTTATGGAAAAGGTTGCATTTAAAGACTGCGTGCTGCTCAGAGCCGGCGGCATCAGCACGATCTATGCAAACGCAGGCGGCTTCGTCCTCGCCTACTGAATACAGATTTTTTCCCTCTCTTGTTCCCTATCTCCGCTGCCGACGACGGCGACGACGGGTTAACGGATAGGGAACATGCTGTTGCTCTGGCTTACCGTGCGGCAAGCGAAGATGATCGGATTATTGTGGACGCTGCGCTAAAAAAATACCTGGAGCCTCAGCCAAAATATATATCCGGCGAGGCAATCTGATCTATTGGATAAAATACAACTGAAATCGACACAGCGAGAGGGTTTGCCATGGATGAGAACACAAACAAGCCGGGCTATATCTGCGGCAGGTGCGGCGCGGTAACGGATTACCCGAAAGCGTTTTGCCGCAAGTGCTATAGGGAACAGGTTTGTATCTCGGCCTTTCTTATTGTTTTTGCGCTTGTTGTGATAGCGATCGTAAATACATACTTCCTTGGGAACGGCGTCAGGCTTGG
>JAISDV010000104.1 GCA_031264545.1 Oscillospiraceae bacterium
GCCGCGGCGCTCTGGGCTCTCGCGCTTTTCGCAGTAGAGCCTGTCCTTGACGATGTCGAGATAGAAGCTCGACATGTCCACTACGCAGAATTTATGCACGGCGTGGATGACGTTATAAAATTCGTATGCTTCGTAGGCTGCCAGGCATCTTTCGATCAGCTTATTTGCGCGAACGAGCGCCCACTGATCCAGCGCGTCCATTTCGCCGAAGGGGATGCGCGCGTCGGGATCGAAGCCGTCGAGATTGCCGAGCATGAAGCGGGCGGTATTGCGGATCTTGAGATAAGTATCCGAAAGCTGCTTAAAGATGCCCTCGGAGCAGCGCATATCGACCCGGTAATCCGCGCTGGCGGCCCAGAGCCGTGTGAGATCCGCGCCGTATTTCGGGATCAGCTCGTCCGGCAGGACGCTGTTGCCGAGACTCTTATGCATGGCCCTGCCCTCGCCGTCGACCGTCCAGCCGTGCGTGAGCACGGCCTTATAGGGTGCGCGGCCCTTGGTGGCGACTGCCGTCAGCAGGGAGGACTGGAACCAGCCGCGGTATTGATCCGCGCCCTCGAGATAGAGGTCGGCGGGCCAGTCGGCCGGATTGTCGCGCTCGAGCGAGGCGCGGTGGCTCGAGCCGGAATCAAACCAGCCGTCCAGTGTGTCCGTGCCCTTCAGGAAGTGCTTGCCGCCGCATCTGGGGCAGGTAAAGCCTTCCGGCAGGAAGTGCGCGGCGTCGAGAGCGAACCAGGCGTTGGAGCCTTGCTCCCCGAAGATCTTGGCAATGATGGCAATGCTCTCGGGCGTGCAGGCGGGCTCCCCGCAGTCCTCGCAGTAAAGGACGGGAATGGGCAGGCCCCACTGGCGCTGGCGGGAAATACACCAGTCCGCGCGCTCGCGGATCATAGAGACTATGCGGTCGTGGCCCCAGTCGGGCAGCCAGCGCACTTCGTCACAGGCTGTGACTGCCGTATCCTTGAAGGCGTCGACCGAGCAGAACCACTGGCCGGTCGCGCGGTAGATGATCGGGTGCTTGCAGCGCCAGCAATGCGGATAAGGGTGTGTGATGTCCTGGGAGGCCAGGAGCGCGCCGCTCTCGTGCAGATCCCGCCAGATGGCGTCGTTGGCTTTAGTGTAATAAAGTCCCTCGTATTTTCCGGCTTCGGCGGTCATGTGGCCGCGGTCGTCCACAGGCACGAGGATGCCGATCTGCGTCTTGCCGGCGCCGTCATATTTCTGGCAGATGAGGTAATCCTCCATGCCATGGCCCGGCGCTGTGTGGACGCAGCCCGTGCCGGCCTCGAGTGTGACGTGCTCGCCGTTTATGATGACGCTTTCGCGCGCATAGAGCGGGTGCTTAGCACGCATGAACTCAAAATCCGAGCCCTTCATTTCGCGCAGGATCTCGAAGCTGCCAATCCCGGCGGCCTTGCCGACGGCGTCGAGCAGCGCCTTTGCCACGATATAGGTCTCGCCGTTCGGCGCCTTGGCCAGCACATAATCGAGCCCGGCGTTCAGGCAGATGGCGAGGTTTCCGGGGATCGTCCAGGTCGTGGTCGTCCAGATCACGAAATAGGTATGGTCAAGGCGCGTGAACGCGGAAAGCTTTCCCAGGTCGTCCGTAACCCTGAATTTGACGTAGATGGATTTGCAGGCGTCGTCGGCATACTCGATCTCGGCCTCGGCAAGCGCCGTCTCGTCGTGACTGCACCAGTAAACCGGCTTTTTGCCGCGGTACACGTAGCCTTTTTCGAACATCTTGCCGAAAACCCTGACCTCCTCGGCCTCGAACTCGGGCGCCATGGTGAGGTAAGGCGCGTCCCATTCGCCGAGAACGCCGAGACGCTTGAACTGCTCACGCTGAATATCGACGAATTTCGCCGCAAAGTCGCGACAGGCGTCGCGGAATTCCGGGATGGACAGCTTTTTCCGGTCCAGCTTGTTCCGCTTGATGATGGCGCTTTCGATGGGCATCCCGTGGTTGTCCCAGCCGGGGACATAGGGCGCCTGAAAGCCCGACATGTTTTTATATCTGACGATAAAGTCCTTGAGACATTTATTCATGGCCGTACCCATATGGATGTGCCCGTTGGAGAAGGGCGGGCCGTCGTGCAGAATAAAGCGGGGCTTGCCCGCGTTGCGTTCGATCATACGGTGGTACAGGTCCTTTTCGTACCAGCCCTTCAGCATATCCGGCTCACGCTGGGCCAGAGAGGCCCGCATCGGGAAAGCTGTCCGCGGAAGATTCAGGGTCTTGTCGTAATCCTGTGGCATCTGTTGTTGGCTCCTATCCGAAAAAATCTGCCGCCGCAGGCCCCGGCAGCTCCCGAATCCCTGTTGTGTGCGGGGATGCCTGCGTATAATAGCCGCGGGGCGCGGCACAGCGTTAAAGCGTATTATGCCCCGCCCCGACAATATTTATTGTCTTTATTTTCCGAAACGCAGGTTATCAAAGGAAAATTGCCCTGCCGGCCCGGCGGAACTCGCGCCCGCGCCAAAGAGCTTTGTCGGCTCCTCGAAGCTGCTCGCCGGGCCCTCCGGTCCGGCGGTCACGACGCGGCGTATCTCCTCGGCGGCGCCGCCCGTGTCGGAGAGCCTTTCAACGGAGCTTTCGATGCTGCGGACCGTGTCGTCGAGCTGTTCCTTCGGCGGGTCGGGCCGGGAAAGCGCCTCGCGTTTCAGGCCTCTCAGCCCGTTGAGGAAATCGAGCTGCTTTGCGCAGATCAGGCGCATATTTTCTATGTATTGGGTGCTCTCGCGCTTTGCCCCGAGGAGCAGGGACTCCTCGGCGGTGCGCTGGCTGTAAGCCTCGCGGGTGATGCGCTCGGCGTCGCCGCGGGCGTCCGCCAGCAGCTCCTCGGCCTTCTTGCGGGCGTCTGCCTCGATCTGCATACTCAGCTTCTGGGCTGAGAGAAGCGTCAGCCGCATGGATTCCTCCGTTGCCCTGTACTCCTCGATCTTGTCCACGAGCACCTTCATTTTGCTCTTGAGCACCATGTTTTCCTTTGCAACGGCGGCGTAATCGTTGGCGGCCTCATCGAGGAAATCATCCACGGCGCCCATATCATAGCCGCCGAAGATCGCTTTTTCAAAGGTTTTCTCTCTAAAATTTTGAGGTGTCAGCATATCAAAATCCCTTTCTGTTTCGCGAAATGAAAGAACTGCGGCGGCCGTAAGGCCGTAGTCTGCGGAAACGCGCGCACTACATGTACAGGCTGCTGTTTTCGATTTCGTCGATAAGATCGCCCAGGACGTCCACATTGTAGGGTGTGATGATATAGGTATTCGCCGAGACTCTTTTGATCTTTCCGTCGAGCGCGTAGGCCACGCCGCTCAGAAAGTCGATAAGCCTGCGCGCGGTGTCCTTGCCCGTCTGCTCGAGATTCATCAGAACGGAGCGCCGCTCGCGGAGATGGTCGGCGATCTCAGCCGCCGTTTCAAAGCGCTCGGGCTTGACCAGGACGACCTGCGCCTGTGCGGGGCTGCCGCCGATATTGACGACCTTGTCCCGTCTGGCAGCCTGCGCCGGGTGGGACTCGTATTCCGAGAAAGGGTTGCGCCTTTCCGGCGCAGCGGCGTATTTTTTCTGCGGCTCCGAAGCAAAGGGACGGGTTTCCGCGGGCGTCTCCGGGTATTCGTCGCCAAAATCATCATATTCATTGCCGCTGTAGGGGCGGGTGAGCTTTTTCAGTTCGTCTAAAAGACCCATATCGAAACCTTTCTCTTCACGGATGCCGGCCGGCGCTTGCGCCGGAGCACAGAGAGCGGCCCTGGCCGGCCGTGAAGCCGAGTGAGCGTGTTGTGTGGATTATCAGGGCTGCAGGGACGTCTGTCCAAGGCTTCAGCCGGGAGGGTTGACGTCTGCCTTCCGCGGATATGCTCTCGCGCCAAAAATCGCAGAGCCGACCCGAACCAGGTTCGAGCCCTCCGCTATGGCGTCTTCAAAATCTCCGCTCATACCCATAGACAGAAAATCCATGCTGACATTATCGTATTTTTTTACTGAATTGTCAATAAAAAGCTGATACATGCGGGCAAAATGGGCGCGAGTTTCCCCGGAGGCGTATGAAATGGGCGGAATTGCCATAAGCCCCCTGACGGCAACGGCGGAATAGCGGGCAGCCGTTTCCAGAAAGGCGGGAAGTCCGTCCGCGCTCAGGCCGGATTTTGACGGCTCGTCCCCGATATTGATCTCGATCAGAACGTCCTGTCTGAGACCGAGCGCCCGCGCGCGGGCGTCGATCAGCTCGAGCAGGACGCCGGAATCGACGGACTGGATCAGGTCGCAGACGCCGACCAGCTGTCTGACCTTGTTTTTCTGGAGTTGGCCGATAAAATGCAGCCGCGCGCCGCGGTAAGCGCCTTGCGCCCGCTTTTCCAAAAGCTCCTGTACCCGATTTTCACCGCAGACGCGGATACCGGCGGCAACGGCCTGCGCGACCCTGTCTGCGGAATTCATTTTCGAGGCCGCGACGAGCGTGATTTCGGCGGGTTCCCTGCCCGCGGCCCTTGCGGCGGCGTCTATTCTCTCACAGACCGCCGCGGCATTTTCAGCTATGCTCAAGTGCTCATCCCTTTTGCGCGCCGGGCGCTAATCATTCATGACCTTGCCGTCGTAAAGCCCCTCTGTGGTGAGGATAATGTCGTTGCCTGCTCGGAGTGAGGCCGATTCCTGCGAGGCGTCGGCAAGGAAGTATTCGTCAGTTTCCCAGACGATGGTAATATATTTCTTTTCGGCCTGAAGGCCTGTGACGGTATACACATAAGGCCCGTTCTCGTCGGAGAGCACAGCCTGCTTCGGGACCCGCAGCCCCTGGTGTGCCTCGAAGACGATTTCCGCCGTGACCCGCCTGACAAAGAGCATGCCGGCGCTGGCCTGCGTACAGCGGAACACCACAGCGCGCACGCCGTCATAGGTGGCGCTGATCGATTCGACCGTGGCGGTGAGCGGGCTGCTGCTGTAGCGGCCGAAGCTCAGCGTCGCGCTTTCGCCGGTTTTAAGCTTTTTCGCGTCGGCCTCCGAGACCGCGGCGGCGAAATACCACGCGAAAGGGGACGAGAGCTTGCCCCGCACGCTGTCGCCGAGCGCCCGGGGCGAAGCCTCGAACGCCGCGAGCTTCGTGGGCGTCAGGCCGGAGAGCATGTCCGGCGTGATGTATTCATACCCGTCCGGCGCGGCGGAGAAAAGCCCGGGAGCGGACGCACTGATTGCAACGGTGTCGGACAGGGCGCTCTGCTTGAGCGCTTCGAGCGCCTCCGTGACCAGTCTCAGGTCGACCTCTGTCGTGTGGAGCTCCGGGTTTTCGATCACGAGCGCGCCGAGACTCAAGGCGGCCTCGGCCAGTGCGTCGGTATCGTGCCGGGCGGAGGCCGCCGCGAGACCGATCAGCGCGGCCTTGATGCCGCTGTCCCTGTCGGCCAGGCTGTCCGCCGTCTCCGCGCCGGAGAGCGCCGAGCTGATATACTGCTTTTTCAGCTCGAGCGCGCGTATCTCAGCGGCGCGCTCGAGGGCAGTCTCGCCGGAATAAATGACCGCGACGCGCTCGCCCGCCGCAACGAGCTTCCCGTTTTCCGCAACGACGCTCAGGTACTGCTCACGGCTTTCGACAAGCTGCTCGTCCCGGACGATCAGGCCGGAAGCCACGGCGTTTTCCGTCAGCGAGACGAAAACAGCAGGCGCTGTCCTGACGCTGCCGGACGCTGCGCGGATCAGGTACGCGCCCAGATAGGCCAGCAGCGCTCCGAAGAGGAGCAGCGATATGAGCTTCGTAAGCGCGTTCGTTCGTTTCATTCGTGCGTCTCCTTATCCGGCCGCCCTGCGTGCCGGGCTTGCCCGGCTATGACAGTATCCAAAGGGAGAGACCCTTTGGATACGCGTGCGGTCAGCCGGCCGTCCGCCGCAGAACGGACGGCGCCGCGTTCCGGGGCAGGTTTTATCCGGCCTTCGCTGTCTTATCCCGTAAAAACGGGCGCATTTTTCGCCGGCACGGGGCAGCTTATGTATGCTCCCTGTCCTCGGGCGGACGGGGATCCCGCAAATCCACCGAATTTGAGGGAACGATCGTTGAAATGGCGTGCTTGTAGATCATTTGCTGCCGTCCGTCGGTTTCGAGGATGACGACAAAGCTGTCAAAGCTCTTGACCACGCCCTTCAGCTGGAAGCCGTTCATCAGAAAAAATGTCACCGTTTGTTTTTCACGTCTGATCTGGTTGAGCAGCGTGTCCTGGATGTTCTGTGTCTTTTGCATTGAAGCCAACTCCCCCTGGAGCGGCGCAAATATACGCGCGAGCCCGGAATCGGAAGCGCGGCCGAGCCGGTCTCCGAAACCTCCGACTGCCATTCTATCACGGTTTACCGCTCCATTAAATAGTAATTTTGAACAAATCGGGTCTGTACCGACCGGACGACATGCTCATATGCTATTTTAAGCCGCCGGAGAGCAAAAACTCTGTTGAAATCTGTCGACCCCGATTAAAATCGGGCGAGCCCTGCCAAAGCACCCAGCAGAGTCCCGGCTTCCCGCGCAGCCAGGTCAGCTGCCTTTTGGCATAGCGCCGGCTTTCCCGCTGTATCAGCCCGACCGCTTCCCGGCGGCTGATTTCACCTCTGAGCGCCCGGGCTGCCTCCTTATAGCCGATGGCCTGCATAGCGGTGCATTTTTCAGACACACCGCTGTCCAGAAGCGCCTGAACCTCGTCGAAAAGCCCGGCTTTTTCCATCGCTTCCGCCCGCCTGTCGATTCTGTCGTACAGGTCGGCGCGGGCCTCGAAGGAAAGGGCGATCACCAAAGCGTCGTAGCGCTTGGCCTTTTTCTGCGTTTCAAGGTCATGCTCGGTTATCGTTCTGCCCGTGGCGTGCCAGACCTCCAGCGCACGGATAATGCGTTTTTTGTCCGCC
Source organism: Oscillospiraceae bacterium (assembly GCA_031264545.1). Lineage (GTDB taxonomy): Bacteria > Bacillota > Clostridia > Oscillospirales > Oscillospiraceae > UBA2658. The sequence continues at coordinate 6,884 of JAISDV010000104.1, forward strand.
GGATGCAGCCTTGCCGCACGCTCCGGGTCAACCGCGGCAAGCGCCTCGAGCAGTTTTTCACCGCCCAGCGCGCAGTATTTCCGCTCGAGCGCCGCGCGCAGCGCGTCGTCCGCCGAGCCGCCGTCAAAGCTGCGGCCGGCGACGAGTGAATCGATATAGAGTCCCGTTCCGCCCACGATTATGGGGATAAGTCCTCTTTCGAGAATATCCCGGACACAGGCGTCGGCCTGCGCGACATAGCGGGCGACGCTGTAAGTCTCCCAAGGCTCGGCGACATCAATCATATGATGGGGCACGCCCCGCATCTCGTCCTTTGCCGCCTTGGCCGTGCCGATGTCCATACGCCGATAGACCTGCATGGCATCCGCGGAGACGATCTCCCCGCCGAGCTGCCTTGCAAGCATAACGCCGAGCGCCGTCTTGCCGGCTGCCGTCGGTCCTGTAACGACCGCGATTTTTGGTGCCGCATCCATCCGTTCACCTAAACTATACGCGAGAATTCCTTGTCGAGCTGCTTTTTGGTCAGGGTCACGGCGACCGGCCTGCCGTGCGGGCAGTATTTCACCCGGCCGGCGACGACCTCCGCGACAATTTGATTCAGTTCGCCGGCCTCGGTGCTCCTGCCGGCCCGGATCGCGGCCTTGCAGGCGACCGTGTGCAGGACGCCGTCCAGCGCGTCTTTTCCCGAGGGCGCGCCGTTCTTGCCGAGCTGCTCGCAGATTTCCTCCACCATCGCGGCCGCGTCGGCAGCGTCCGTGTCCGCGGGCAGGCTGCGGATGACGACGCTGTCTGCCCCGAACGGCTCGATCTCGAAGCCGAGGTCCTCCAGCGCCTCACGGCTGCGCTCGAGCAGCGCGATCTCGTCCGCGAGGAGCCGAAGCGTGACAGGGACAAGCAGGGTCTGCGACATGAGCGCCCGGTCCTGTTTTTTGAGTCTGTCGAAAATCATGCGCTCGTGAGCGGCGTGCTTGTCGATCAGGATCAGGCTGTCGTCCTTTTCCGCGAGAATATAAGTTTTCATCGCCTCGCCAATCAGGCGGAAATTTCCGTGCGGCTCCGGGATAAGACCCTGTGCGGCGGCGGATGTCTCCGCCGGTTCCGTTTGGGCGGCCTCCGGTGAGGGGCATCTTTCTTCCGCGGGCACGGCGCGCGGCGAAGCCCGGTAGGGCGTTCCGCTCTCACGCACAAGCGTGCCGCCGGCGCTGGCGCCGGGTGCAGGAGCTCTGTTCCAGACGACGGTGCCCTTTTCGGCGGAGAATCCGCCGGAAGCGGGCGTGCCCGCGCGCGGCGGGGCGACTCCCGGCGCGCGCACCGCGTTCTGCGGGAGACCCGCCCGGAATTCGTCCGCGCGAAGCGTTTTGTAAAAATCCTTTTTCGGCGCGGCGGCCGCCCTGGTGGCCGGGGACAGGCTGATTTCCGCCGTGCGGCTCTCACCCTCGACCGCGGAGAGCGCGGCATAATAAACCGCGTCGAAGACCTTCTTCTCGTCGCGGAACTTGACCTCCGTTTTGGCGGGGTGTACATTGACGTCTACGGCGCCGAAGCTCAGGCGCAGCCCGATCACGCAGGCGGGATAGCGTCCTGTGAGCAGGGTATTCCGATAGGCCTGCTCGACGGCGGCCTGCAGCAATTGGGATTTGATGCTGCGGCCGTTGCAGAAGAAAAACTGTTTTGTCCGGTTGCCGTGGCCGGCGCGGGGCGAGCCGACAAAGCCGGAAACGGCTATCCCCTCGTCCTCGGACGCGCACGCGAGCAGTTCCTTCGCCGTGTCGCGTCCGAGCAGGCTGTAAATGCAGGAAGAGAGCTGCCCGTCGCCGGGGGAGAAAAACAGCTCCTCCCCGTCCTTTATCAGGCGGACGGAGACCTCGGGACGGCCCAGCGCGCAGCGCAGGGCGACGGCGGCGCAGGCGGCGGCCTCGGCCTTGTCCGTTTTCATAAATTTCAGCCGTGCGGGGGTGTTGAAAAACAGATCGCGGACGATCAGCGTCGTCCCCTCCGGGCAGCCGCGTGGCGCGATCTCGCTGATTTCTCCGGCCTCGAGCAGGACGCGCGTGCCCTGCTGGGTGCCTTTTTTCCGGGTTGTGAGCTCAGTGCGGGAGACGGCGGCGATCGCCGCGAGCGCCTCTCCCCGGAAGCCCATCGTTCCGATGCCCTCGAGCCCGCGCTCGTCGCGCAGCTTGCTCGTCGCGTGGCGCATAAAGCATAGGCCCGCGTCCTCCGGCAGCATGCCGCAGCCGTCGTCCGTGACGCGGATATAGGTCATTCCGCCGCCGCGCAACTCAGCCGTGATGTTTCCGGCGCCGGCGTCGAACGCATTTTCCAAGAGCTCCTTTATCACGGAGGCAGGCCTTTCGACGACCTCGCCTGCAGCTATCAGATCCGCAACATGCGGGGAAAGTATATTAATTTCCGACATGGCGTGTCCTTTCGGGAGAGACCGTCATCCTTGCGCCGGGCGCGCGGAAGCGGCTGACGGAACGGATACTCTCCGCGGAGCGGAATTTACAGTAAATACAGTATAGCGCAAAGCGGCGGAAAATGCTATAATTAAATGACACCGCCGAAAGCGGCGCTGAGATTTTTCCGGCGAAGCGCGGTGAAAGAGAGAGGGTGCCGGATCCGGGCGGCCTTCATAAGACGGGAAACAGGACATGCGTATTAAGAGAACGGAAATACCGGCGGCGGAGATCGCGCGCCAGCTAGCGATATGCGCGGACCTCCGGCAGCGCTTTGAAGGGCGCGCCCCGCTCGCAATGGTGGACACCTTCGGTTGCCAGCAGAACGAGGACGACAGTGAGAAGCTCCGGGGCTATCTGGCCGAAATGGGCTTCGGCATGACGGCGGACGAATTTGCGGCGGACGTGATCGTCGTCAACACCTGCGCTGTCCGCGAGCACGCGGAGCTGCGGGTTTTCGGTAGGCTCGGCGCGCTGACCCACGCGAAAAAGGAAGATCCCCGCCGGATCGTCGCCGTGTGCGGCTGCATGGCGCGGCAGGCGCACGTCGTCGAGAAAATCAAACAATCCTTCCGCCACGTCGATCTGGTATTCGGGCCGGACGAGCTCTGGCGCTTTCCGGAGCTGATCGATACGGTGCTGGCGAAGCAAACGCGCGTGTTCGCTCCCGGCGGCGGGGACGGCTGCGTCGCGGAGGGCCTGCCGCGCCTGCGCTCGGACAAGGTCAGGGCCTGGCTTTCGGTTATGAACGGCTGCAACAATTTCTGCACCTATTGTATCGTGCCGTACACGCGTCTCCGCGAGCGTTCGAGACGGCCGGAGGACATACTCGGCGAGGCGCGGCGGCTCGTCGCGGCGGGATATAAAGAGATCACCCTGCTTGGGCAGAACGTCAACTCCTACGGCAGAGATCTGGAAAACGGCGCCGGCTTTGCGCGGCTCATCCGCGAGATCGACGCTATTCCGGGCGAGTTTATCCTCCGCTTCATGACGAGCCATCCCAAGGACGCCGGCGGTGAGCTCTTCACCGCGATGCGCGAGAGCGGCAAGTGCGAAAGACACCTGCACCTGCCGCTCCAGTCCGGCAGCGACCGGATTCTCCGGGCAATGAACCGCCGTTATGATGCGGCGGGATACCTGGCCCTGGTCGACCGGGTGCGCGCCGCCGTGCCCGATATCGTGCTGACGACGGATATCATCGTCGGCTTTCCCGGCGAAACGGACGCGGATTTTGAGGAAACGCTGCGCGTGATCGAAAAAGTGCGCTTCGACGCGATGTTCACCTTTATCTATTCCAGGCGGGCGGGAACCCCGGCGGCCGAGCTGCCGGATCCCTTTACGCGGGAGGAAAAGCAGCGGCGCTTCGACCGCCTGCTGGAGATACAGAACGCCATCTCGGAGGAAAAGCACAGGGCCTGCGTCGGCAGGACCCTGCGCGTCCTGATCGACGGCGAGGACAGGGAACAGGGCGTTCTCACCGCGCGCAGCCCGGGCGGCAGGCTCGTCCGGCTCGCGGGCGGCGCGGAGCTGATCGGCCGCTTTGCCGACGCGGAGATCACGGGCTTCAGCACTTGGGCGCTCAGGGGAAGGCTTATTTAGCGCGCCGTGCTTATGAATACAGGGTCTGAATCGGAGGTAAGGAAATGGCGGAGCTTACGCCCATGAAACGGCAGTATAACGAGATAAAGTCGCAACATACCGACTGCCTGCTGTTTTTTCGGCTGGGTGATTTCTATGAAATGTTCGACGAGGACGCGGTTACGGCCTCACGCGAGCTTGACCTGACGCTGACAACGCGGGACAGGAACGCCGAAAGCCCGGAGGCGCGCACGCCCATGTGCGGCGTGCCCTACCATAGCTGCGAGGCCTACATTGCAAGGCTCATCGCAAAGGGCTATAAGGTCGCCATCTGTGAGCAGACGGAGGATCCCGCTCTCGTAAAGGGGCTGGTCAGCCGCGATGTGATCCGGATCATCACGCCCGGCACGGTGACGGCAAGCGCCATGCTTGAGGAGGGGCGGCCAAACTACGTCTGCGCCGTCTATCTGGACGTGACCGCGGGCGCCGTCGCCTTCTGCGACGTTTCGACGGGTGAATTCTGTGTCGCGGGCTTTCAGGAGTCTCCCGCGGCGCATATGATGAACGAGCTTTCGCGCTTCATGCCGCGCGAGGCGGTGCTCAGCGCGGGCGCCGCCGCGGATGCGGCGCTTTCCGCTTTTATCGCCAAAAAGCTCGGTTGCCTCGTGGAAAACGGCGAGAGCCGCTTCGACTATATGCAGAGCGCGGCGCGTGTCTGCGAGCGCTTCGGCGTGTCCGATGTGGATAGTCTCGGCCTGGCCGGGGACAGCGCCTCGGTCTGCGCCGCCGGCGGACTCCTGAGCTACATCATCGAAACCCAGAAATTCGACCTGTCCCACATCAATACGCTGGATGTGTTTACGGCCGGACGCTTTATGGAGCTGGATTATACGGCCCGGCGGAACCTCGAGCTGACCGGGAACCTGCGCACCGGCGAGAAAAAGGGCAGCCTGCTCTGGGTGCTGGACAGGACGAAAACGCCCATGGGCGGCCGTCTCCTGCGTGCCTGGACGGAGCGGCCGCTGCTCTCGCCCGTCGCGATCAGGCGCAGGCTGGCCGCCGTTCAGGCGCTTTTTTCCGCGAACGTCGCCAGGGGCGAGCTGATTGAAATCCTGCGCGGGATCGGGGATATCCAGCGCCTTGTCGGCAGAGTGGTCTACGGCACGGCGAACGGGCGCGACCTGCTCGCGCTCGGGAGCTGTTGCGGGGCTTTCCCCGCGCTCACGGCGCTGCTCGGGGACATACGGAGTCCGATGCTCCGCGCCATCGCGGAGACGGACCCCGTTCCGCAGATTCCCGACCTGATCGCGCGGGCGATTTGCGACGAACCGCCCTTCTCGGTGCGTGAGGGCGGCATCCTGCGCGAGGGCTTCAGTGAGGAGGCCGACAGCCTGCGCGGCCTGCGGGACAACGGCGTGCAGATGGTCTCCGCGCTCGAGCGGCGCGAGCGCGAGCGCACGAGCATCAGGAAGCTCAAGATCGGCTACAACCGCGTTTTCGGCTATTATATCGATGTGCCGAGAGCCTCTTCTGAAAACGTACCGGAGGAATATATCAGAAAGCAGACGCTTTCGACCAGCGAGCGCTTTTTCACGCAGGAGCTCAAAGAGCTCGAGAGCACGCTGCTGACCGCGCGGGACAGGCTCGAGGCGCTGGAGTTCCGGCTGTTTGAGGAAGTGCGCCTGCGCGTGGCGGGTGAAGTGTCGCGCCTCCAGGCGCTGGCGGACGCCGTCGCGGAGCTGGATGCCCTGTGCGCGCTCGCCGAGGTTGCCGTGCGAAACGGCTATACCATGCCGGAAGTCGACCTTTCCGGCCAGCTTTCCATCACGGCCGGCAGGCATCCCGTGGTCGAAAAGACCCAGAGCGAGACGCTGTTTGTCCCGAACGACACCTTTATGAACTGCGCGGGCGACAGGGTCGCCATCATCACCGGCCCGAACATGGCGGGGAAATCAACCTACATGCGCCAGACCGCGCTCATCGTGCTCATGGCGCAGATGGGCAGCTTTGTGCCGGCCAAAAGCGCCGTTATCGGCGTCGTGGACAGGGTTTTCACGCGCATCGGCGCCTCCGACGATCTGGCCGGGGGCAAGAGCACCTTTATGGTCGAGATGGTCGAGGTCGCCGAGATCCTCAGATACGCGACCGCTTCGAGCCTCATCATTCTCGACGAGATCGGCCGGGGGACCTCTACCTACGACGGCATGGCGATCGCCCGGGCTGTGCTTGAATACTGCGCCGACAGGCGAAGGCTGGGCGCAAAGACGCTGTTCGCCACGCATTACCACGAGCTTTCCGCGCTCGAGGAGCAGCTCGAGGGCGTGCGCAACTACAGTATTTCCGCGAAAAAACGCGGAGGCGACCTGATTTTCCTGCGCAAGATCGTCAAGGGCGCGGCGGATGACAGCTACGGCGTCGAGGTCGCAAAGCTCGCCGGGGTTCCGGACTCCGTTATTTCCCGGGCCAAGCGCTGCCTTGCCGAGCTTGAGAGCGCGCCCCGCGGGGCGCACGGGCCGGAAAAGCCGGCGCGGGACGACGCGCAGCTGAGCTTCTCCGACTTCGGCTCCGGCGAAATTATTGAGAAGCTGCGGGCGGTGAGCCTCGATACGCTGACGCCGATCGAGGCGATGAACCTCCTCTATGCGCTGAAAAAGAAGGTGGACGCCTGATGAAAGCGGCGAGCGGTGATTTTTTAAACACCCTGTCCGGACCTCAGCGGCTTGCCGGCTGGATCTATCTGCCCTTCCACGCCGTCGTGCTTCCGCTCTTTCTCGCGATCCTGCGCGCGTATCTTCCCGACGGGCTGAGTGATGTTGCGGTGAACACGGTTTATTTCGCCCTGGGCTTTATTTTCTGTATCAGCGTGATGTGGCGCTTCCTGCGCGGCGCGTTCGACCTTCTGCTCGACCGTCTCGCAAAGTGCGCGGTGGCGCTCGTGTTCGGATACTTGGGCTATGACCTGCTCGCCTATCTCGCGGCCGGCGTGCTTTTCGCCGTGCTGGGGGACATGCCGTCGAATCCGAACGATCAGGCGGTGATCGAGCTGATGAACGAGGCTCCGGGCCCGGTTACGGGGCTTGTCATTTTTATCGGGCCTGTCGTTGAGGAGGTCCTGTTCCGGGGCGTCGTTTTCGGTTCCCTTCGCGATAAAAGCCGGGCGCTGGCCTACATCCTGTCGATGGTGATTTTCTCCGTCTGCCATATCTGGCAGTATGTTCTGATCGCGATGAGCTGGACGCCGCTGATTTATATGCTCCCGTATATCCCGGCGGCTTACGTGCTGGCCCGGACCTATGAAAAGACAGGCAGCATCTGGACGCCGATCTTTCTGCATATGCTGATAAACGGTCTTGCCCTGCTCGTGCTGGGGTAGAATGCGGAAAAACCACAAGGAATATCTGAGGTCCACAGTTCAAGTCTGTTAGGGCTTGTTTGAAAGAGGGCTTTTCATGCTTAAATCTAAAATTATTGCCTGTCTGGCCGCGGTTGTGCTTTTATCCGCGTGCGCGCCGTCCGCTGATGAAAATTTGTATGACACCTTGATGGATGATTTGTTGCCCTCGCCAAGCATACAAACGCAGGAGGGAGAGCAGAGAAGACTCACAGTTAGCAGCGTGGGTTTTGACAATCCCGCAACAAACACCCTGAAAAATCACACTTTGGCATATATGGCGTTGCATCCGGACGTCTTGATAGCGCTTGATATTCTCGACCCCTTTGATCCTGATATTAACTCAAAGCTGGCGGCCGCACTTATGGCGGGGAGCGCCGCGGATATCGTTTCATTCTATCCGGACATCAACACGGTGCAATTTATGAATGAGGGATATTTTGCAGATATTTATGATCTCATGCGCGCTGATGCGGCTTTTAATAAAGAGGATTATTTCATGAATATCCTTTCCGCCGTTGAAACAGACGGCAAGCTCTTTGGCCTCTGTACAGATTTCTATCCTTACAGCTTGTTTATGATGAAAAACACTTTCCCGGAGGAATTTGTCTCCTTGTTTGAAGAGTCGGAGACTCTCAGCTACATAGATGTCCTGAAAATGTACGTAAAAATGCGCGGAGACGCTTACCTCGGCGATGGTGTCGGCCTTTTTGAGGACTACGCCCCGACAAACGTTTTTGCTTTTATAGATCG
>JAISDV010000058.1 GCA_031264545.1 Oscillospiraceae bacterium
CTGACCTCTCCGGCGTCGTATTTAACGGTGATATTCGTCGCGGAGGAACGGGTAACAACGCCGTCGCCCTCGGCACTGAGGACGACCTTCGAATCCACGGCGCACTTGTGTTCGATGCCGGTGGCGACGATGGGCTGCTCGGTTACCATGAGCGGGACGGCCTGACGCTGCATGTTCGCGCCCATCAGCGCGCGGTTGGCGTCGTCGTTTTCCAGAAAGGGGATCATCGCCGTCGCGATGGAGATCATCATTCGGGGAGAAATATCGATATAATCGACGCGGTCGCGGTCGACCTCGACGATTTCGTCACGATGACGGCAGGTAATACGTTCATTCACAAGGCAGCCGTTTTCATCAAGCGGCTCGGTCGCCTGGGCGATAATATACTGGTCCTCCGCGTCCGCGCTCAGGTAAACGATCTCGTCGGTCACAAAGTGCGTCTTTTTATCGACCCCTCGGTAGGGCGCGATCAAAAAGCCGTATTCATTGACCCGCGCGTAGCTTGCGAGGTAGGAGATCAGGCCGATATTCGGGCCCTCGGGCGTCTCGATCGGGCACATGCGGCCATAGTGACTGTAATGGACGTCGCGCACGTCGAAGCTCGCACGCTCACGCGAAAGGCCGCCGGGACCGAGGGCCGACATACGGCGCTTGTGCGTAAGCTCCGCAAGCGGATTGGTCTGATCCATGAACTGGGACAGCGGGCTGGAGCCAAAAAATTCCTTGATCGCCGCCGTAACGGGGCGGATATTGATCAGGCTTTGCGGCGTCACGATATCCAGGTCCTGAAGCGTCATGCGTTCGCGTATCACGCGCTCCATACGTGAAAAGCCGATGCGGAACTGGTTCTGCAGCAGCTCGCCGACGCAGCGGATGCGGCGGTTGCCGAGGTGGTCGATATCGTCCGGATCGCCAATGCCGTGGAAAAGGCCGAGCAGATAGTTGGCCGAAGCGAAAATATCGTCGACGATGATGTGCTTTGGTATCAGCTCGTCGATACTCGCACGGATAGCCTCCTTGAGCGCGTCGCCGGAAAATTCGCCCATCAGGCGCCGGAGAATGACATAGCGCACCTTTTCCTTGATGCCGAGCGTCTTCGGGTCGAAATCCACGAAAGCGGCCATGTCCACCATGCCGTTGGAAAAAACGCGCACGTCCTTGCCGTCCATCCTGATAACGGCGTCTGTCACGCCCCTTCTTTCAAGCGCTTCCGCTTTGTCCCGGGTAATGAGCTCGCCGGCATCGGCAAGAATCTCGCCCGTGCCCGGGTCCGTGATGGGCACAGCGAGCTGATTACCGGAAAGGCGCGTCCGGATCGACAGCTTTTTGTTGAATTTATAGCGTCCGACACTGCTGATGTCATAGCGGCGCTTATCGAAGAAAAGGCCCTCGAGCAGAGCTTCCGCGCTGTCTACCGTCGGGGGGTCGCCTGGACGAAGCTTGCGGTAAATCTCAATCAGCGATTCTTCACGCGAGAGACAGGCGTCCTTTTCAATGGTTGCGGTTATGCGCTCGTCGTCTCCGAAGATCGCTTTGAGCTGTTCATTTGTGACCGCGCCCTGTTCGCCGCCCGGGCAGGACAGCCAGGTATAGGGCTTGTCCTCGCGGCGGGCGCCGACGGCGCGGAGCAGCCAGGTGACGGGTATCTTACGGTTTTTATCAATGCGGGCATAAAAAATATCATTGAGGTCGGTCTCATATTCGAGCCAGGCGCCGTGATACGGAATGATGGTGGTTCCGCAGATGCAGGCGGCGGTTTTGTCGATCTTTTTATCGTGATAGATACCGGGGGACCGGACGATCTGGGAAACGATAACGCGCTCCGCGCCGTTTATAATAAAGGTGCCGCTTTCGGTCATGAGCGGAAAATCGCCCATAAAGACTTCCTGTTCCTTGATCTCCTCCGTCTCCCTGTTGCGGAGACGGACGCCGACCTTGAGGGGGGCGGCATAAGTGGCGTCACGCGCCTTGCATTCCTCTTCGGTGTATTTCGGCTTTTCGTTCATGGAATAATCCACAAAGCTCAGCTCAAGATTGCCCGAGTAGTCTGTTACCGAATCCACATCGGAGAACACTTCCCTGAGACCCTCGTCGAGAAACCATTTATAGGATTTCTTCTGGATCTCCAGGAGATTCGGCATCTCCCGGATCTCCTGGCTTCGCGCGAAGCTCTTTCTGAGGGTCTTTCCGTAATAAACGTCCTTCGGCTCTTGCATTGACCATCACTCCTGTCCTCTTGTTCACTTGTGCAATATGTTTGAAACGCCCGGGTGAGTTGTCATGAATTATAAATAAGATCTTGCATTTTCTCAAAAAGCTGATAAAATACTAATATAGGTGAGAGTGGGGTATTATCAGGCTTTGCACATATAGCGGGTTATTATATCAGTATTTTTAGTGTTTTGTCAATACCTCCCGGGTATTTTTGTGTATTATTTCGTTTGCGGCGGGAAACGGGTTCCTGGCTGCATTTTTTATGGCTTGCTTTCGGCAAGCTATAAAAATAGTCTCTTTGAAACTATTTTTTACGCGCATGTGCATACTTTGTGCGTACGCGCTTAGATTTGACGCCGCGGCGCGGGTCGCGCCGCCATGCGGGGTAAACCTTGCTTTTGTCTCTTGCTTTGACGGACGTTTTCGCGTATACTCAGGCTGTATCCCGCGTTGACGGCGCCGCGGAGCGTTCCGTTATTTCCTGCCGGAGGTTTGTATGGAACTGGAGTCAATGCTCATTTTCGGGCTGATCCTGGTGGCAGCGCTTCTGATACCGTGGTATGAGGGCCTGCTGAAGAAAAACACCTATCTTCTCGCCGCAGTCATGCTCCTTGCGTTCGCCTTTGCCCTGCGCGCCTTTCTGATGGATTACCGCAGCGGAGATTATAACGACTTCCTCGTCCATTGGGTAGATTATTTCAGGACAAGCGGCGGTTTCAAGGGCTTTGCGGGAAGCGTGGGGAACTACAATGTGCCCTATCTCTACTTTTTGGCGCTGTTTTCTTATCTGCCGCTGAAGGACCTCTACCTGATCAAGCTGCTCTCCATCTCTTTCGACGTTGTGCTGGCCTTCGGCATGATGAAGCTTGCGGGCGTATTCACACGCAGCACGCCGAAAAGGCTTGCGGCCTACCTTCTGACGCTGGTACTGCCGACGGTCATTATAAACGGCGCCCGGTGGGCGCAGTGCGACGCGATCTATACCGCGCTGGCAGTTCTTGCGCTCTGGCTGGCGCTGACTGACCGGCCGAAGCGTTCTGTCGCTTTCATGGCGCTGTCTTTCGGCTTCAAGCTTCAGGCGGTCTTTATCCTGCCGATTTATCTTGTGCTGGTCTTCGCCCGGAAGATCAAATTCCGCCATCTTTTCATCTTCCCCGCCGTATATGCCGCTCTCATCATGCCCGCTGTTCTTTTCGGCCGGTCCTTCGTGGACACGCTGCTGCTGTATGCCGGGCAGACGGACTCGATCGGGACGGGCTTGAACTACAACTCGCCCTCTCTGTTTGCCATGATTTCCGGGAACGCGGATACTGCGGCTCTTTCCGCCGCCGGTATAGCGGGCGCCTTTCTTTTTGTGTTCGCCGTGTTTATCTGGGCGCGGCGCCGGCGGAGAAACCTCGGGAACGAAGCGATCTTGGGTATTACTCTACTCTTCACGGTTGGCATTCCTTTCCTGCTGCCGCGTATGCACGACCGGTATTTCTTTATGCCGGATGTGCTGACCCTCCTGCCGGCCGTGCTCTGGTCCGGGTATATCCCCGCGGCCGTCTTTGCGTCCTTCGCTTCGCTGCTTGGTTACTATGCCTATTTCAACTATGCTTATTTGCTTCCCATGCGTTACGGCTCCTTCGCTCTGATAGCCGTGCTGCTGATTTTCCTTTCCTTCGCTTCGGAGAAGCTCAATTCGCGCAGATACGACGCTTTACCTGACGACTTATCGCCCTGATTTATGGTTGACAAACCGCGCATTTCTGCTATAATAACTTTTGCGTCCGCCAAAAGGCGCGCGTGATTTGCGAGAGTGCTGGAACAGGTAGACAGGCAC
>JAISDV010000118.1 GCA_031264545.1 Oscillospiraceae bacterium
CACATAATCCCCGGGCCGGATCACGGGTAATTGCCGCTGAACCGCGAATTTATCGTTGTTTTCACAGAGGCTTCCCACCACGTCGTAAAGATGATCGGCGGGCGCGTTCTCTTTGCCCATAACCGTGATGTGGTGATAAGCGCCGTACATAGCCGGACGCATCAGGTTGCAGGCGCAGGCGTCAAGGCCGACGTATTCCTTGTGTATGTGCTTATGGTGCACGGCCCTTGCGACAAGGCAGCCGAACGGCGCGAGCATAAATCTTCCGAGCTCGGCATACAACGCAACGTCGCCCATGCCCGCCGGCACGAGGATCTGGTGATAGACCTTGCGCACGCGCTCGCCAATGGCGGTAATGTCCGCCGGCATCTGATCCTCGCGGTAAGGAATACCGATACCCCCGGAGAGATTGATGAACGTGATGTGCACGTCGAGTTCATTTTTGAGCTCCAGCGCGAGACGGAAAAGCACCGCGGCAAGCGTCGGATAATAATCGTTTGTTACCGTGTTTGACGCAAGGAAAGCGTGAATGCCGAATTCTCGGACACCCTTGTCCCGGAGCAGCCTGAAAGCCTGGAACATCTGGGGCTTGGTCAGCCCGTATTTCGCGTCTCCCGGCGTATCCATGATGGTATTCGAGATTTCAAAGTTGCCGCCCGGATTATAGCGGCAGGAAATCTTTTCGGGAATGTGTCCGATAGCCTTTTCGAGAAAATCGATATGCGTAATGTCGTCGAGGTTAATGATCGCGCCGAGCTTGTCGGCCAGAACGAAATCCTCCGTCGGCGTGTCGTTTGAGGAAAACATGATGTGCTCTCCGCCGATACCGCAGCGCTCGCACAGCATCAGCTCGGTTAGGGACGAGCAGTCCATGCCGCAGCCCTCTTCACTCAGGATTTTCATGATTCCGGGGCTGGGGGTGGCTTTTACCGCAAAGTATTCCCTGAAGCCCTTGTTCCAGGAAAAGGCCTTGTAAAGCTTTCGCGCGTTTTCACGTATGCGCTTTTCATCGTACAGATGATAAGGCGTGGGAAATTCTTTGGAAAGCGCTTGAAGCTGCTCGAGCGTTACAAATGGCTTTTTCATTGACTTTGCTCCTTTTGTTTTATTGAGTTAGAGGACTAAAGCTTGTGCCGTATAGCAAATATAACAGAAATGCGCGGTGTTTGCAATTCGTGAAATGTTCCGAACCTGCTTTATTTTCGAACCGTATTTTGTGGTTTCCGTCTTTTTCCGAGGCTATCCGCCGCATTTTCGAGCAGGTCTGTCCGGATAAGCTGAAAAAACTTTTCAGACAGCCAATCGCCGAGGGTGCAGACCGCATAAATACCGCAGGCGGTCAGGAGGATTGCCGCTATCGCGAGCGGAACTGGGAGTTTGAGAAACGGGACAAAACGTCCGGTCAAAATATGCGTCCAGATCAGGGGATGCGTGTGGATGATGTAAACGCCAAAAGAAGTCCTGGCCAGCATGGCAATGCACTTTTGCAGGGAAGGCGCGCGAAGCGCCAGCCGGCTGAAAAACAGCAGCAAGAGCACGGCTGATAAAAGCGTGAAAGGCGAGGTATAGGAGATCAGAGCCTGCGTGTTGAACAGCAGCGTCCCCGCCCAGGCAAGCAGGACTGAAAGGCCATATGCCGCGAGGTACCAGAATTTGCCCGCTTTCCGCTCCGGCGCCATATTGCGCAAACAGCCGCCGAGCGTATACAGGCAAAGCAGCCAGAGAAAACCATAGCCGCCGTGAAGCTGATACAGGTCAAGGCCCGTGATATTTCCTAAGAAAACAAACACGAGCACGACGCTCAAGGCCAGCCCGGCGGTTTCGCGTTTTGTAAGAGCCGTCAGCAGCTTATTTATATAGGGTATGAAAAAGAACAGGGCAAAATAGGCCGTAAAATACCAGTAGACGCCGTGAATCACCGGCGTAACGGCCATAAGCCACGCGTCCGGGCCAAGGCTGCCGCGCAGGAGGGCGGCAAACAGCGCCGTGATCACGAGCGATTCCAAAACGACCCTAAGCCACAGGGAGAGGAGCCGCGATCTTTTGTACCTGCCCTTGCTGAGGACATAACCGCTGACAAGTCCGAAGCAGTTGACGGCACAGATGCATGCGGTCTCAAGGAGCCATGCGGCAGCATATGCGGCACTGCCATGCTCCGCGGCGGTCAGAACGCCACCCGTTCCCAGAATGTGTAAGATCACCACCATGAACATGGACACACTTTTCAGCAAATCGACCCCGTATTCGCGCGTTTTCATGCTTTTTCCTCAGCCTCCGTTCATGGCTCTATTATAGAATACAAACAGACGTTTGAACAGAGTGCCCGGCAAAAAAGGAGCCGCCCAAACGGGCGGCTCTTTATCAGGGTCAAGCGGGTCAATTACGCGGTTTTGGAGGTATAGCCGAAGAAGAAATATCCGAGCGGGGTGTAGTACATGCCCTGAATGGTGGGATCGAGCATATATTTCTGTGTATAGAAATATATGGGAGCGAGAACCTTATCCTGCCCAATGAGAATATCCTCGGCCTTGTGGAACGCGTCCATACGATCTTCGGCAACGGCGGTGGCCTTCGCGGCGTCGATCAGCGCGTCATATTCCGGATTGCTGTACTGCGCGTCGTTGTTGCCGCCGTCTGTGTACCACATATCCAGGAAGGAGCAGGGATCGTTGTAGTCCGCGATCCAGCCGTTGCGCGCGATCTGATAGTTGCCGTCCTTACGGTTCTGGAGGAACACCGCCCAATCCTGGTTGCCCAGGGAAACGGTAATGCCCAGCTCGGTCTGCCACATCTGCTGGAGGGCCTCGCCGATGGCCTTGTGCCCGTCGTTTGTATTGTAGAGGTATTCAACGGCGGGGAAACCCGCGCCGTCGGGATAGCCGGCCTCCGCGAGCAGCTGGCGCGCCTTTTCGCAATTCGCTTCATAGTCCTCGGCGGCAACGGAATAGTAGTCGCCGCCGACGGTGCGGAAGTCGTCTCCGCTCGGGCCGTCCGCATCGTAAGTGCCGGAGGGCACGTAGCCGGTCGCGGGGAGCTGGCCGGTCTGCGTGACGTTTTCAACGATGTAGTTGCGGTCAATAACGAGAGAGAAGGCCTCGCGGACACGGGGGTCGTCAAAGGGCGCCTTCTCGACGTTGAAGGAGGCGTAATAAGTTCCGAGATAATCCACGATGTGGAGCTCGCCGCCGGCGAGCAGCGTCGCGATCTCGTCGGTGGGAACTTCTTCGATGAATTGGAGTGTTCCGCTGTTGAATGCCGATAAAATGGCGTTGGCGTCGTCCATGAGCTGGAAAGTGATGGAATCCGGGCCAAGCTTATCGTATTCATAGTAGTTTTCGTTCTTTATGGCCTTGATGTAGGAGTTATGGGTCCACTCGCTCATCTTGTAGGGGCCGTTGCCGATATAGGTCGCGACGTCGAAGGTCCACTGGTCTCCGGCCGCGTCGATAACGTCCTTGCGAACCGGGAAAGCGGCGGGGAATGCGCAGACCTCTATGAAATATGGGCAGTCGTAGGTCAGTGTAACGACAAAGGTGCCGTCGTCGGGCGCGGAAACCGCGAGCGTTGAGGGGTCGGCATAGTCCATGACCTCGGCTTGGGAAACCTCGCCGGTCTCTTCATCGGTGACATCCTCAAACTGTCCGGTGGGTGTGCCGTAAAAAACCTCGTTGTAGCCCTTGACCATGTCGATCATGTAAGTATAGTCCGCGGCGGTAGCGGGCGTCGCGAGACGCTGCCACGCATAGACGAAGTCATTCGCGGTGACGGCCTGGCCGTCGCTCCATTTCGCGTCGGAGCGCAGCTTGAAGGTATAGGTAACCGTTCCGTCGTCGTTGACGGTCTTGTCATAGGACTCGGCCTGGCCGCTGTCGAGCGTGGCATTGCCCGCGCCGTCGTCGATCCATCTTATCAGCCCCTCGAAGAAATGGTTGAGCATAATGGCGCCGTCAACAGCTGAGTTGAGCGCGGGGTCGATGGTCTGCGGCTCGGAAGCCAGATTGACGGCAAGGTCAAACGTCGTAGGCTCCACAACGGGGGGAGCCGATTCGCTCGGAATCGGCGACTCTGCAGGCGTCTTGGGCGTGCAGCCGGCCAGCGTACCGGCCAGCATAAGCGCGGCAAGCGCAAACGCGAGAAGTTTTTTTGTGTTTCTCATTTTTGTACCTCCTAAATATCATTTTCAGTTTCTTGTGAAGCTCGAGAAACCCGGGAAACCTCAGGGCTTCGAGCCTCGCATATATCTGACCTTCCTCCGTTCTTGCCGTGGGCCCGCAGACGCCAAAGCCAAAAGGACCAAAGCAGAAACGGTGGAAAAGCCTTACAAAAGAACTATGTGCAGATGCCGCTAAGGGACATCTGTCACAGCGCAGGGGAGCGGCTTAAAAACGATAAACCGGAGCTTTTTCACGCGTCCGGACAATAAAAAAGCACACGTATCCCCTAATGAATACGTGTGCTTTGAAATTTTATATATTGAAACTCCGGCTGCCGGGAAAAGGACAGACCTATCCTGTCTGTCTGTCTGTCTGTCTGTCTGTCTGTCTGTCTGTCTGTCTGTCTGTCTGTCTGTCTGTCTGTCTGTCTGTCTAATTATTGTAGGGGCGTTTTTCATTTTGTCAAGCATTTTTCGCAATTTCCCCCAACTTTTTTTCGCAATTTTCTTGCAGCGGACAGTACAAAAAAATACTGGAGTCCGGCGCTGCGGCTGCCTGCAGCCTGCGATGGACAGGATAAGTCCGCCTTTGACAAACTCGGCTGAAAATAGTCTAGCATAAATTAACAGCCTTGTAAAGCAAATTGTTACATAAACATTAAATATCAAGCGTAAAAGTCTTAACATAATAGCCTTGCGCGCCCGGCCATAGTCATAAAGGCTCGTATCATCAAGGAACGGTTACAGACCGGAAAATACAGGCGGGCAAGCCATTTGCAGCACAGATGGACGGACAGCCGCGGGAGAGGAACGGACGCGGGAACGTTTCGTATCAGCCTATGCCGTATTTAAATGCGGGAAAGTTTTGAAAAGAATTCCGATTTGGCCCCTGTTTTTTCCTATTAGTGAGGGGATGTCATCTAACGCCGCCAGCATAGGCTTATACGCTTAGTAATCGAGAAAGGCGGCTTAACTATCTGCATCACGGTGTAGCGGCATTTTGGATTGTTGTGCATCTGTTCTGAAAAAAGCGGGAAAACAAAAATATAGATAAATCTCATTTGCGCATTGACTTTAATATTATTGAGATATATAATAAATATTATTAAAGAGAGGGGGGAGTTTGTGGCGTTGGAAATTGTTCCCGAATGGATGGTGAACCTTGAAGACGAAGATGTTACCTTCATCAAGAAATTTCTGCAGGCTTCCGGCTCACTAAAAGAAATGGCGCGGCAATACGGCGTAACCTATCCTACTGTGCGTTTGCGGCTTGATAAGTTAATACAGAAAATCCAAATCAGCGAGGACACCGCCAACGAACCCTACGTTGCGCTCATTAAACGGCTTGCCATTGGCGATAAGCTTGATTTCGATACCGCAAAAATTCTAATCGCCGAGTATAAGAAGCTGGGGGTAAAAGCGACATGAGGCACGTTAGTGTTGTCTTGGTTTTTCTGCTTGTCTGTGGCGTGGGCGTGATTGCCCTGCAAATGTTTTTGTCGAAGAAAGAGAATAAGTGGGCGGGACTTATCTTGCCGATTATCTCATTCGGCATTTCCTTGATGGCTTTATTGGCTGTCCTGCTTTTTTCTGCTCATAAAGGGGTATCAACACTTACAGTAGGTGGGGTTGTCGTCGAGCAAACGACTGCGCAAACAACTGAAATGCTTACTATTATCGGAACGGCTTTATATATTTTTCTGCTTTACAACATACCGACGGCTGTTTTGCTTGCCATATTCGCGGCTTGCGGGGGAAAACGCAAAAAGCGGCGCGATTTAGAAAAAATGAGTGTTCAAGATTTAGAATAGCTTCTTGACAATCTGGATTTTGCCGCGGCACTACGCCGCTGAAAATGGGGAACAGGATAAAATACAATCCTGTTCCCCGCTGTCATCCGTTTCATTATAAGCGCAGAGTCGATCCCCGCGGTACGCTTATTATTTTTACAAGTATCCGCCTTCCGCCGGAGACATATTTTTATAGTCTTCCGTACTGTAAATGTACTCTGTGATATACGTCACAAACGCCACAAGACGGCCGCGGGTATCGGGCGGCCCTGAATCCGCATACCACGGTCCGCCGTCATTGCAAACAATCGTCCTTGTTTCTTCATTACAAGTATAGGTGAGAGCATATACAGCATATGGCTCATGAGTCGTATAGCTCCTTCCCGCTATGTTCAGGTCAATTTCAGAGTTGATGTCATCAGGCAGTCCGGATACTTCGTATTCTGCAAACGCGTGGTATATTTCGCGCATTTTATCCGCCGGAATCGTAAAATCAATCGTTTCAGTTCCGGCAATGATCAAATCCTTTGTAAAGGTGCCGCTATAAGTATCAATGCGGTTATTGCCGCATATTCCGTAGTCAATTAAAAAATTAAAGTCACCCGGCATGTCAGATTCATTTGCATTGAGGATCTGCCCGTTTACTGCCTGACAACCCGTCATAAGCATAATACAAGCAAGCAAGAACCAGTGTTTTTTCATAAATATTCCCCCGTAAACTCTGATTATATCCATCAGACGATAGTTCATGAAAAAGGTTCCGCTTTTCACGTTTAGGCAATAAAAT
>JAISDV010000140.1 GCA_031264545.1 Oscillospiraceae bacterium
GAGAGATCGGGCTGGATTATTATTACGAATACTCCGGCCGGGATGTACAGAAAAGCGTTTTCCGCCGGCAGATGACGCTGGCCCGGGAGCTGGGGCTGCCTGTCGTCATACACGACAGGGATGCGCATGCCGATTGCCTTGAGATCGTCCGCGCGTTTCCCGATGTTCCGGGGGTGTTCCACTGCTACTCCGGCAGTGCCGAAATGGCGGCGGAAATCCTCAAAATGGGCTGGTATCTCGGCTTCGGCGGCACGCTGACCTTTAAAAATGCGCGGAAAACCGTCGAAACTCTTGAGATTTGCCCTGACGACCGGATATTGCTTGAAACAGACTGCCCCTATCTCGCGCCGGTTCCGCACAGGGGGGAGCGGAACGATTCGCGGTTTCTCAGCCTTGTCGCCGAAAAAATCGCCGGGATCAGGCGTATAAGCCGGGTGGAGGTCGCGGAAATGACCGCGCGCAACGGCAGGCGTTTCTTCGGGCTTGCCTAGGCGCGGATCTTCCGGCTTTTCTGCCTTCGGTGCCATGCGGCGCGTCCCGCGCCGAGGCATTGAATCCAAGCGCGTGCGCACATGCGCGTAAAAATATAGTTTCGCAGAAACGATTTTTCAATCTTCAAATTTGGGGCCGTAATTCTTGCTGGAGAACACCTCGGAAAGCGCCGTAAGCACCGTGGAAACGCTGTTGACGCGGTCAGGCGTTTCAGCGCGGAGGAATTTCGGCGCGGGATTTTCGCCAATGGGGAGCATGACGCGTACGCGCGTCCCTTTTCCCTCCCGGCTTTCGACAAGCAGAACGCCCTTGTGCAGCTGTGCGATTCCCAGAGAAATCATCAGCCCCAGACCGTTCCCCTTTTTGTGTATGTCTCCGCCGTCGGGCGGATCGAATATTTTCGAGAGCGCTTCCCGCGGTATACCCGCTCCGTCGTCGTCGAGGGAAAAGACGAGCCTGTTTCCTGAGAGTGAAAGCGACAGGCGAACGCTGCTGCCCGGAACGGTATGCTGAAGGCTATTCGCGAAAAGGCTCAGAAGCAGCTGCTCGATCCTGGCCGGGTCTACCACCGCCGTCAGTTCGCTTTCATGTGCGGTAAAGCTGATCCGAACGCCCGTGTCCGAGCAGAACAGCGCGACGGAATCGGTCAGCTCGGAACACAGTCTGACCAGGTCTGTTGAGACAGGAGAAAAAAGCAGCTCTCCGCGCCCGAGCTGGTCGGCGCTGTCGATCTGGACAAGCGTATGCAGAAGCGCGTAATAGTAATGGTACAGGATGGCAATAGGCTTTTCCGGAGGAGCTGCGCCCGCATCCCTTGATGAAAAGCAGCGGTCTGCGGACATTTTTATCCCCATTGCCGCGCTGCGCAGGCTGTTCATCATTTGCCCGGTGAGCTTCAGGCTGTTTTTTTCCTCAGGCAGAAAGTCGATAAAGAGAAAGGCAGTCTCCTTTTCTCTGACAACCGAAACGCCCGCCTTTTTTCCGAAAACCGTGGCGCCGCACATATAATTTGCGCAGCCCTCGTCTATCAGATCCTCCGAAATAATTTCACCGAGCGGCCGGCCGGCCGGATCATATTTCAAGAGAGACTTTACGGAGGCGTTTACAAAAACGATCTTATGGCTCGCGCTGTCGAAACCGATAACGGGCTGGCGGACACAGGAGAGTATTTTCATAAGGTCGGCGGCGCTGTGCATTTGTCCCAGCATCCCTTCAAACAATGATAGGCTTATTATACGCAGAATCAGGTGCGTTCATTTATATCCGCGTCGGCATCGGCTGATAGTGATATACGGCTTCTCATATTGCCGGTCAGAAGTCTCCGCCTGTCAACCGTTTTCCCGGGTTTTGTGCGTTTTCAAACGAGTCCTGCGCGAAAATACGGGAAAGGCGGCGGAGCTTGCGGGAACGGGGCCGGGCCGCCGTTTCGGCGAGATTAACGGCGTTTTCTGCGCGTCTATACCTTGATTTTTCCGTGCGTCTGGTGTAAAGTGATACGAAACTGATCACCGGCCTGTGCGGCTTTGGGCCTGATCTGGGAATGATCGCCTGTAAATGGCATATATAATATGGAACCGAGGGTAAACTACCTGCAGCGGAGGTGCGAGCTTGCCAGCTTCCAAAAATCAGAATTATCTGCACGGCGCGGCCATTCTGGCTGTCGCCGTCCTCATCGTCAAAGTGCTCGGCGCGATCTATAAAATACCCATGGCGAACATTATGGGGACGAAGGGCTTCGCGCATTTCAACGTAGCCTATAACCTTTATAATGTTCTGCTTACCCTGTCCACTGCCGGTCTCCCTATTGCGCTGTCAAAGCTCGTGTCGGAGGCCAGCAGTCTTGACAGGCCGGAGCAGATACGGAAAACCTTCCGGGTGGCGCTCCTGGCCTTCCTCGTGCTCGGCGCCGCCGGTTCCGCCGTCATGTTCATGTTTCCGACGGAGCTGGCCGTGTTTATGGAGGATGTCGAGGCCAGTCAGAGCATGTTCGCGCTTGCCCCGTCCGTCGTGCTGGTCTGTGTCATGTCGGCTTTCCGGGGCTACACGCAAGGGCTTTCCGACATGCGGCCGACCTCGGTCTCACAGGTCGTCGAAACGGCGGTAAAGGTGCTTTTCGGCATCATTTTAATGCTCGTCCTTCAAAGACGGGGCTTTGGGACGCCTTTGCTTGCCGCCGGCGCCATATCGGGCGTATCTGTCGGCTCTCTGGTCGCCTGCGTCTGCATCGGGGCCGTTGCGGTAAAGCGGATGAAAAGCGAGCGTTTCCGTGCCGGCGCACTTCCGGAGGACGCGTGCGCGCCCTCCGACGGCGAGCGGGTCATACTAAAAAGGCTCGTCCGCATAGGTATCCCCATTGCGCTCGGCTCCAGCGTCCTGAGCGTGATCACGCTGATCAACACGAAGATCATTCTGGGCCAACTTCAGAATTCCGCCGGCTTCAGTCATGACCTTGCGACGGAGCTGTTCGGCACTTATTCCACAGCGCTGCCCCTGTTCAATCTTCCCGCGGCGATTATTACGCCGCTTACGATCAGTATTGTCCCGGCGATCGCCGGCTTTATCGAGATGAAGCGGTATGGGGATGCGCGGGACGTGATCGAATCCTCCCTCAGGATCGCCACGATCATCGCGCTCCCGATGGCCGCCGGTCTGAGCGTAATGGCCGGGCCGGTTATGATTGCTCTTTACGGCATAACGGGAGATGGGGCGGCGCTGCTTGCACTCCTCGGCGCGGCCTCTTTCTTCGTTTGTCTGGCACTGATGACCACAGCGATCCTTCAGGCGGGCGGCAGGGAAAGGCTGCCCATGTACACCATGCTCCTCGGCGGCGCGCTCAACATCGCGCTTATCTGGTTTCTGGTCGGCAGGCCCGAGGTCAATATCTACGGCGCGCCGATCGGCACGATCTGCTGCTATGCGTTTATGGGCGGGCTGAACCTCTGGTTCGTTGTACGGAAGCTGCCGGAGCGTCCGAAGCTCAGCAGGATTTTCCTGAGGCCGCTGTTGAGCTGTCTTGCTATGGGCGCGGCCGCCTGGCTGGTCTATCCCGCCGCGCTCAAGCTGCTCGGGGCAGGTCCCGAGCCCGAAAGGAAGCTTGTGATGCTCGCCCTTGTCACGGCGATTGGAATCGCCGCGCTGGTTTATTTGGCCATGACGGTTCTGACCGGAGCGATAACGCACGCGGATATGAAGCTCCTCCCGAAAGGAGAGAAGCTCGCAAAGCTGCTTCATATCAAATGAACGGCATCCAAGCCGCGCCGCCCGGCCGTGCGGCGCGGGAACGGCGGAATTGCAGCATATATTCAGCGGCTTTGCACAAACAGAGACAAAGCGATACATAGATTTAAAATCAGCTTGCGGAAGGGTGAAAAGTGTGGTAGATTTTGAGTGTCGGCCTGCGTATGATGTGGACGATTTTCGCAGGATAATCGAGGTGTTGCGTTCGCCCGGCGGCTGCCCGTGGGATATTGAGCAGACCCATGCCAGCCTGCGCCGCAACCTGCTGGAGGAGGCCTACGAGGTCTGCGAAGCGATAGACCAGGGCGATCCCGGGCATCTCCGCGAGGAGCTGGGCGATCTTCTCCTGCAAATCATCTTCCACGCCAGAATCGAGGAGGAAAAGGGCGTGTTCGATCTTGATGACGTTGCGGACGCCGCCTGCAAAAAGCTCATTTTCCGTCATCCCCATGTTTTCGGAGATGTGGCTGTTTCCGGCAGTGAGGAGGTTTTGCAGAACTGGGACACGCTTAAGCGCAGGGAAAAAGCGCAAACGACCATTTTCAAGACCATGACGGATGTGGCCGAAAGCCTTCCCGCGCTGTGGCGGGCGGAGAAAATCCAGAAAAAAGCCGCAAAGGCCGGCTTTGACTGGACGGAGCTCTCCGGCGCGGCGGACAAGCTCCGAGAGGCGCTTTCCGAGCTGGAACAGGCCCAGGCGGAAAGCGGCGCCGCACACATTGAGGAGGCGCTCGGCGATCTTTTGTTTGCGGCTGTCAATGCCGCGCGGTTTTCTGGTGCCGATCCTGAAGCGGCGCTGCACAAAAGCTGCGAAAAATTTATCGGGCGCTTCGGATACGTCGAGGCTGAGGCTGAGAAAAGCGGCAGGGAGCTGTCCGGGATGTCTTTCGAGGAGCTGAAAGGGCTGTACAACGCCGCGAAACGCATGGCGTAGATATTTTGTGGAATTTTTAACCGCAAAACTCTATAATAAAATGAATTTTTACGCTCTGAGAAAAAACTTTAGGAGGACGATTATGAACAAAGCGGAGCTCATTTCCGCAGTTGCGGAAAAAACAGGCTTATCAAAAAAGGACAGCGAGCGCGCGGTGAACGCGACCTTCCAAACCATTGAAGAGACAGTTGAAACCGGCGAAAAGGTTCAGCTTGTCGGCTTTGGCGCTTTTGACGTTAAAACGAGAGATGCCCATGTCGGCCGCAACCCGAAAACGAAACAGGCAATCGATATCCCCGCGTCCCGCGTACCGGTTTTCAAAGCGGGGAAGGCTTTCAAAGACACGGTGGACAGATAATATTCGCTCAAAGCTGAAGGGGCTTCTGCTCATGCGTCTGGATAAATATCTTAAAGTATCGAGACTGATTAAGCGCCGTACCGTTGCCAACGAGGCCTGCGACGGCGGGCGCGTGTCCGTAAACGGCAGGCCGGCCAAGGCCTCGTATGAGGTCAAAACGGGTGACGAGCTCGTGATCCGCTTTGGGCAGAGAACGCTCAGGGTGGAGGTGCTGGCCGTGACCGAGACCGCTCAGAAGGCCGAGGCCCCTGCCATGTACCGGGAGCTTTCCTGATATCAACTGCATACTTTTTTGGACAGCGGCGGTTTTCCGCCGCGTCTTTTTATTGCTGTCAGGACGTATTTTTTTGCCGGAAGTTTCCGTTTGTCATTGCGCTATAAAAATTATGTAAACTTAAAATGAATATTCCTGCGGCGGTATCATCGGAACGGCTGTTGAAAAAGCTGTTGAGAATGTGGAAAACCCTTGACATTCCTGCATGTATGAAAAAGCAGAGGAAGAATAAATAAGCGTCCTGTAATGAATATGCATAATTACAGTAAACCGCGTCGTTTTTCTTCGGTTAAACTGTTTTTCGTCCACGCCCGCCACGCACCTCATCCCGCGATTCTTCCCCAGTATCGCATAGAACAAAGAGGTGATTCGCCCTTTGGCAAACAAAAAGCTGCGGCGCGTTGCGCACGCCGCGGTTTTTGCCTTTCGCTTACGAAGCGTCCTGCTGCCGGATAAAGTCGGCAATGCGCTGGTAG
>JAISDV010000025.1 GCA_031264545.1 Oscillospiraceae bacterium
AATTTAAGCGTGAGGCTCTCGATGCCGAAGCTGAACCACAAAAATGTAAAGGTCACAATAACCGGGATAATACCAATCAGAAGAAAAACTCTTCTGCGGCCGAAGCGTGACCGCGTCCGGTCGGTGATGATGCCCAGCGTCGGGTCGATAATGGCGTCCCAGAACTTGCCTGCCATAACGATCACTCCGCCCAGCGCGGCGGGAATGCCTTCAATTGTCACGAGAAAGTTGAGAAACAAAAGCGCAGTCAGTGCGAATGCGCCGCCTCCGAGGACGTCCGCCGCGGCATAGCCGAATTTGGATTTAAGCGAATATTTTTGCTCCGTCATGTAGATCGACACCTTTCTGAATAATTGAGATCACTTCAGGGACGCGGCTGAATAACTGACAACAGCATATTATTGTGCTCAGTAAATGAGTTTTAAATTTTCGCCGTCTATGCCCTCGGCCGCGCCGGAGGCGATGAGGTCCGGCCGCTCCCGATGACAGAGCATCCACTTGTTTTGCAGGCGCAGCAGACGCCCCGGCCGGTTTTCCCTCTCGGGCAGCGGCAGGTTTGTCCCCCTCGTCAGGATCACCAGGCATTTGAAGCCGCCTGCGTCCACCGCGCAGGGGGCGAAATGCAGCGTGCCCGCGAAAAGACTGACGGCCGTCCCTCTGGGGAGGTAGAAGAGCCTGACCCGGCCGCTGTCGATGCGGCCGGCCGCAATATCGGCGTACCTTGCCAGCATCAGTACAAGGTCTGTGGCTGCGTAATTGACCTCGGGGCAGGCGTGCCACTCCAACGCGTCCAGCGCATGGGTGTTACCGTTGCAGTACCCCGTCTGGATCTCTCCGCCGCCAAAGACCGCCCATCTGACCTGCTCCGAGACAGGCAAGGCGCCGAGCGCGTCGTCGTGGGCGACGTAGACGTTCCTCGTGTCCGGAATGGTCGTCTTCTCAAGCAAATAGCGCTCAACGGTTGAAAAATCGTTGTCCAGCACGGCGCCATAAGCCCGAAATCCGCTGTCGCAGACTGAATAAACGGGCAGCCGGTTTTTCCCGCGCAGCTCCTCAAATCTCAAGATTTAAACAACACCTCTTCTCTCTAAAGAACCGCAAACAGGCCCGAAAAACAGGACGACCGGCCTGAACAGGCGTATGGCATCGGTTATTTCCACGGCCGGCCATCCTCTTTACGCTTTGCTTTTCCTGTCCAGCGCGTTCCTGACCGCTGCGGCGATATCCCGGCTGGTGAGTCCGAATTTTTCCTTCAGATACGGCATTTTCCCGACGACGCCGAAGCAGTCGGGAATACCCACCGCCGCGATATAGGCCGGGCAACGCTCCGTGAGCACCTCGGCAACGGCACTGCGCAGGCCGCCGATGACATTGTGGTTTTCACATGTGACGGCGACGCCCGTCTTTTTCACCGAGCTGACCACCGCGTCGGCGTCGATGGGCTTGACGGTGTGGATATTGATGATCTCGGCGTCGATATTTTCCGCCCGCAGCAGCTTTTCCGCCTCCAGCGCCTCGTGCACCATGATGCCGGAGGCGAACACGGACACGTCCTTGCCGGGCCTGAGCACGTCGGCCGACAGGAGTTCAAACTGATAATCCCCGCCGTAGACGACCGGAGCGGCCTTGCGCGCCAGACGCAGATAGATCGGCCCGTCATGCGCGACAATCTGCGGCAGGCTCTTAGCCAGCTCGACGGCGTCGGCTGGCTCGAAGATGACAAAATTGGGGATGCTTCGCAGAACGCCGATGTCCTCAAAGCTCATGTGGGTGCCGCCGTTATATTCCGCTGTGATGCCCGGGTCGCTGCCGACGATCTTAACGCTCTGACAGGCGTAGGAGACGGAAATCGCCAGCTGATCGCAGATTCTTCTCGTCACAAACGGCGCGAAGCTGCCGATAAAAGGGATCATGCCGTATGCCGCCATACCCGCCGCCACCGAGGCCATGTTCTGCTCGGCAATGCCCACGTCGAAGGCTCTGTCGGGATATTTGTCTCTCAGGCGCAGGGTGCCGTTGGCCTTGGCCAAATCGGCGTCGAGGACGGCGATGCGCGCGTCCTTCTCCATCAGCCTGTCAAGCTCATCGCAAAAGACCTTGCGCATTTCAACATTTTCGTACATTACGCCATCTCCTTGTCCAGCTCGGCCAGCGCCGCGCGCTTCTGTTCCTGACTGAACGTCATGTTGTGATTGCCCGCGCCCGCGCATTCCACAAAGGACACGCCCTTGCCCTTGACCGTGTTCAGGATGAGCATCGAGGGCTTTCCGACGCAGGTCTTCACCCGGGCAATCGCCTCGTCGATCTGGGCCGTGTCATTGCCGTCGGGCACATCGAGGACGTTCCAGCCGAAAGCCGCCCACTTATCTCCGACCGGCTCCAGACCGTTGATGTCACAGATGGGGCCGTCAATCTGCAGCTTGTTATAATCGAGAAAGGCGATCAGATTGTCGAGCTTCAGATGAGCGGCCAGCATCGACGCCTCCCAGATCTGCCCCTCCTGACTTTCGCCGTCGCCGATGATGGCGTAGATGCGCGCGCCGTCCTTTTTGATCTTTGAGGCCTTGGCCATGCCCACGGCGCAGGAGAGGCCCTGTCCCAGCGACCCGGCCGTCATATCGACGCCGCGCGTGCGCACCATGTCGCAATGGCTCGGCAGCCTCGTCTCCGGCTGATTGACGGTCAAAAGCGCCTCTATGGGGAAATAGCCCTTGTCCGCCAAAACCGCGTAAACCGCCGGGCCGGCGTGGCCCTTCGACATGATGAGCCTGTCCCGGCCGCACATGTCCGGGCGGCCGCAGTCGATGCGCATGTGCTTGTAATACAGCACCGTCAGCACATCCGCCACCGACAGGCAGCCGCCGATGTGTCCCACCCCCGCCGAGGCGATTGCCTCGACGATGCGCTTTCTGATCTGCGTCGCTTTACGCTCCAAAAAACGTGTCTCCGTCTCGTTCATTTCATTTCACCCTCAATTCAAAGTCACAGGCTCTTTGTGCGCCGGAACAGCGCTATCAACAGCGCGTCATCCAGGGGCACGGGGTTGTTGAGCAGATTGGGGTGACGGCATTTCTCGGCCAGCGCCGGCAGGTCCGCCTCGTCGATCCCCGCGTCGGCCAGTGTCACGCGCATACCCGTCAGCTTTTTGAGTCGCGTGATTTCCGCGCCCATCTGACGCGCCCCGCCGAAACCGAGCTGTCTGGCAAAGGCGTTCAGCCGTCCGTTTTCCGCCTCGGCATTGACAGCGCAGAGCAGGTCGAGAGTGAACGCGCACGCCTCGCCGTGGGGCAGACCGTAAAGGTTCGTCAGCGGGTACGAGCAGGCGTGGGACGCCGCCGTCTTCGGCAGCGTGAACGCCAGTCCCGCGATAACAGACGCCTCGCACATTTTTTCGCGCGCGTCTATATCGTCCCCGTCCTCGAAAGCCCTCTGGAGATTTTCAAATACCAGCACCGCCGCGCGCAGTGCCAGCGCGTCGCAGATAGGCTGATGGTTCCGGCTCCAAAAGGCCTCCAGCGCGTGAGAAAGAACGTCGAGTCCCGTCGCCGCTGTGACGCGCGGCGGAACGGAGAGGGTCAGCTCGGGGTCGATGAGCGCGAGCCGGGCGTACATCGAATTATCGGCGATGGGCGCTTTGACGCCCTGCGCTTCGTCGCTCAGGACGGCCACGCACGTCACCTCGCTGCCCGTTCCCGCCGTCGTGGGAATGGCGATGAGGGGGACTGCCGCGCCGCTCAGCTTTTTTCCGCCGGTGTGGTACCCGACAATCGGACCGCCCGACAGCGCCGCGGCGCAGGCTGCCTTGGCGCAGTCCATCGCGCTGCCGCCGCCCAGCGCGACGGCAAAGTCCGCGCCCGTCTCCCGCAGGAGGGCCGCGCAGGCGTCCGCCTCCTCTATCCGGGGATTGGGGGTCACACTGGCGTAGACGGCGGCGAGCTTGCCCCCGGCATAGGATAAAACAGCCTCCAGCAGCCCGCTGCCCGCAAAAAACGGATCGCACACGAGGACGCCCTTGGTCAGTCCTCTGCTCTCCAACAGAGCGGAGAGGCGTTTTACGCCGCCCGTTTCAAAAATGATTTCAACTGGCTGTATGTACGTCCATTTCATGCCTGCGCCCCGCCGTAGATCGTGTTCTCCAGCTGTGCAAACGCCTCCTTGGCGTCCAGAAGAAACTTCTGCCGCCAAGCCTCCAGGTCCTGGGTGTGCCCTGTGGCCAGAAAGGTCCTGACCATCTCCAGCCCCAGCTCCGGAGCGATAAGCCAGCCGCCCATACAGAGGATATTGGAATCGTTGACGGCCCGGCACATCTTCGCGCCGTAGACGCTCTCGACGCAGGCCGCACGGATGCCCCGATATTTGTTCGCCACCTGGGACATGCCCATGCCGGTGCCGCAGACAAGAATGCCCATGTCTGCCGCGCCTGTCTGCACGCGCTTGGCGGCCTGCGGGGCGACGAGATAAAACGGCACGCCAAGCTCCGGGTCCGCCGTTCCGACCTCTTCAAACGCGATCCCCTGCTCCAGCAGATACTGCTTGATGCGCTCTTTCAGGGTAAAGCCCGATTTGTCCGAGCCGATGACAAGTTTCACGCTTCCTCTTCCTTTCAGCAACATGTTATATGAGCTTATAGCCCATGATTTTCGCGAAGATCTTAAAGCTTCTTTCATAGTCGCCGTAAACCAGCGAGAAATGGTGCGCCACGCCCAGCGAGGTGACGTCGTCGAGCAGGGCGCGGATGTTCTGGTCGTAGACCACCTTGCCGTAGGTGCCCGTCAGCAGCTTTTCCATCGGCACAGCTGCCCCGCTGCGCAGAAAAAAGCGCGTCTGACCTCTGGCGGAATCGATGCGCACGGTATTTACGCGCCCCTCCCTGAGCACAAAACCCGAGGTGACGCCCCGGCCGCCCGCGAAATAGGTATCGAGACTGGGTACGCAGCCGGCAGCGCACAGATTGATCGGCGCCACGCCGCAATGCCAGAGCAGCGCATGGTTTTCCTCAAAGCTGACCTGCGACAGGTCGGCGAGGAAGGGCGGCGCGCCTCCCAGCGCGTCGCAGATGACCATGGACATGACGCCCTCCAAGTCTCCCTCGCAGCCGAGCAGCAGCCCCTCCGACTGCAAAACCGACATCGCCGCGCAGGGTGAAATACCGTACATATTGGCAAATTCCGGCCAGCAGCGTACCGCAGCGGCCGTCAACGCGTTTTTTTCCATAAAGGTTCTGAACCGGGCGCACAGCTCGGCGACCTGCTGCTTCTGCCGCGCGTTAATGCCGGAGCAGTCAAAGCCCGCGTCGATGATGCGGGCGTAGCCGGCCACGCTCGCCGAGTTCGCCTCCTGGGCGGTCACGTCAGAAATTTCAAAATGATCGACCAAAATCCCCGTCTTTGAAAAGGCGGCCAGCTCGTCGATGCTCAGATTGAAAAAACCGTCGGCCCGGTAACCCAGCAGGCCGATATGGCTCTGAGCCAGCGCCGCGCGCATGCGCACGGCGTTCAGCCAGTCCATATCGATGTCGCCGCCGACGGTGCAGTGCACGTCGTCAAAGCCCGCCTTGTAGAGGTTGGAGGCGTTCAGATTCAGCCCGCAGACGGAGTTGAGGCGGATTTTGCCGCCGTTGTACGGCAGCTCCTCAAAGGCCCAGAGCAGCGTGGGCACATCGACCGCCCTTTTCAGCGTGAGCGCCAGATGGCCCAGATGGAAGGTGCCCGTGATGACGGCCATGCCGTCGAGCCGGCACGCGGACAGGCGCGCTGCTGCGGCCCTGGTGTCCTCAGCCTCGATGACCAGCGCCTCGATAAATGTCCAGTCGACGTCGGGAATTGCCTGAAGCGCCTCCCGCGCCTTTTGATAGAGCGCTCCCGCCGCGGCATAGTCGTATGTCTTTCTGGCCAGACACACGACGCCGATCCTGATGTTTTTTCGCATTTTTGGATCCTTTTCGTATAAATTGATTCTTTCTGGGGCTTGTTTGAAAAATCGGCGTGCGTGGCCGACAGGCGATATTTTTTGCTATGCGAGTCGATTTTTCGCAGGAATAATTTGTTTATTTCAAGGAAAATCGGCGAGGCAGAGCGGAAAATAGGGCCGTCCGCCGCGCGCGATCGATTTTTCAAACAAGCCCTAAGCCTGTTTCAGCTGCCGGAGCAGCTGTCTGGCGGCGATGGCTACGGGCGCCTTCCAGAGATCGTCGTTGCCGATGATGCTGTTACGCAGTGCGTAGCGGAGGGTGCCGCCGCCGATCTCGCGCAGCTTCTCGGAAAAGCGCATGAAAAACCAGGCGTCTTTAAACAGATCGCCGAAAAGGATCACCGTATTGCCATCGAGCAACTGCATGCTGTTTTCGACAGCCAGCGCGATGACGCCGGCGGCGTCGCGCATGATGTGCGCAATAGGCAGGTCGCCGCTTCTAGCGCTTTCCGCCATCATATTAAGTTTAATTCGCCCGGGGCTTCCGAGACACAGCCGCCATAAAACGGGCGTCGTGTCGGGATTGACGATCTCGGCAGCTTTTCGAATCAGCGCCTCACGCCCCACGACAGTCTCGACGCAGCCTCTCTTTCCGCACACGCACGGCGCGCCGCCGATGTTGACCGTGAAATGCCCCAGCTCGCCCGAGTGGTAATGCAGGCCGTTATAAAGCGCATTGTCTGTTATGATCGCGCCGCCAAGGCCCGGACTGTGTTTGACAAACAGCCCCGAGACCTTGCCGATGGCGCGGTTATAGTCAATTTCGGCAATCGCAAGGGAGCGTACGTTGTTGTCTACGGTCACCGGCACGCCGAACGCCTCTTCAAACAGCGCGCCCAGGGTCAAATTGCTTTCGAACAGGCCGAACGTATTTTCACTGACGGCGTTTTGCGTATCCACATATCCGATCACACTCACGCCGACATATCGGAGCTTGCGCGGGTCGAGCTGACGCCCGTCAATCGACTGCCCGACAAAGCGCTTGATTTGTGCCACGAGCCCGATCGGAGCCGATCCCGGCATCAGGGGGAACTCAAGCTTATCGATCAGCCGTCCGTTCATATAGGACAGCGCCGCGATCACACGCCTGTGCTCAATATAGACGCCCAGGACAAAGGCCGCGTCATAATCGATGTCCACAAGCACCTTCCGGCGGCCGGCGCGGGATTCATTCGTGATTTCACCGCCCTCCGACAGCAGGCCCCTGTTAATCATTTCGTTCGTCAGCAGCGTCACAGTCGCGGGCGTCAGGCCAATCGCCTCCGCAATGTCCTTGCGCGGCATGGCGCCGCCCGTATAGAGCAAATTCAGTATGGCATAGTTATTATTCGCCTTTAACGCTTCCTTGCTGATTCCCGGCTTCATCAGCGCAATACCTCTCCATTTTGATTAGATAAAATAATCAATTGACTTGAAATATATTCATTTTTACGTCATCATCTCCAACTAAATGCATTATATTCTCTGTATATTCGTTTGTAAAGTATTGTTTTTATTTTATTTGATTCAATTATTAACTCAATATCCCCGCCGGGGAAAAACCCCCCGTTTCCGACAGTTGCTGCAATTTTTTGACTTTATCGGCTTTTCCGGCTTCACATCGGGTCGCTCCAAACCTCCGGGCGCAATCGATTTTTTAACTGATCCTTAGTATAAAAAATGGATCCTGTCGTTACTCAGCAAAAAATCCCCGTCTTTTTTAAGACGGGGATTTTC
>JAISDV010000040.1 GCA_031264545.1 Oscillospiraceae bacterium
ACGAGGACAAAGGGGCCTATAAGCTTATAGCCCATACCGTCCGGAAACACGCCCTGAGCACTGAGGAGCAGGAGCACGCCGACGCCCGCGCCGATTGAATTGAACGGATTCAGCCCGCTGTTGACAATGGAAATTACGCAGGGGACGATCATAAACAGCGTCCACCAGCCGTCAAGCGAGACCTTGTATTCTTCAAGATAGCCCAAGGCCTGAGCGCCAAAGAACAGGCCGAGCGACACGACGAGCAAGCCGAAAATGATGGAAATGGTGCTTTTTCTCATGGCTGTGTACTCCCCCAAGCTCTCGTTAGTATTGCGAATCGCGCGATAAATCGATCAGTCCTCACTGTCCCAATTATGCCAGACATTCTGAACATCGTCGTTGTCCTCAAACATCTCGAGCATTTTAGTCATGTTTTTGATATCATCCCCGCCGGAGAGCCGAATGTAGCTTTGGGGCACCATTTCGACCTCGGCCGACAAAAATTTATAGCCCCGGGCCTCGAGCACAGAAGCGACGGGCTGAAAACTATCCGGCGTCGTGTTAACCACGAAGGTCTCGCCTTCGGTCACGCAGTCGTCCGCTCCGGCGTCCAGCGCTTCCATCATTACGGTGTCTTCCTCCTGCTGCTTATCCGCGTTATCAAGGATGATGATGCCCTTTTTATCAAAGGACCAGGATACGCAGCCCGTGGTTCCCATGTTGCCGCCGTATTTATCAAAATAGTGGCGCATCTCCGAGGCGGTGCGGTTGCGGTTATCCGTCATGGTCTCCACGATGACGGCAACGCCGCTGGGACCGTAGCCCTCATAAGTAATGCGCTCATAATTCGCGCCGTCACCGGCGCCCAGGGCCTTTTCGATCGTGCGCCTGATATTGTCATTGGGCATGTTTGCGGCCTTGGCTTTAGTAATGACGGCGGCGAGACGGGAGTTGTTGGCGGGATCTCCGCTTCCGCCCTCTTTAACGGCGACGATCATTTCCCGCGCGACTTTTGTAAAAATCTGCGCGCGCCTGGCATCTGCTGCGCCCTTGGTTTTTTGGATATTGTGCCATTTGGAATGACCGGACATATCAACAGCTCCTCTTGTCTTTTGCAGGTAATATCTTATCATACTATGACAGGCGGCGCAAGTTTTTTTCGGAGCCGTATTAGCTCACGTAGCCTTGGGAATCAGCAGCGGCCTGTGCGAGACAGAGAATTCCCCGTCGACTGTGTTGGCTTTTTCTATGATTTCCACCGTCGAGCAGTATTTCTTGGCGAGGACCCAAATGTCGGTATCCCGCTCAGAGCAGATCACAGTGAGCGAGGGGCGGGCATCCGTTTTAATCGGGCTCTCCTCCGGAAGCTCAATGCCGGAAACCGTGTTGATTTCGTCGCTCTCCACGACCATATACCCGAGCTCGACGTCCACGCTGAATTCGGCGCTCTGCGGCGTTCCGGTGATGAGCGCCCTGTCGCGGCGAATGGAAAGGAGACTGGCCTTCTGGTTCCGGGAAAGGCTGAGGCTTTCTTCTGCGTTCAGACGCAGCTCAATCGGAATAAGCTCGCCGGAGTCGTTTTTCCCGATGCCGCTGACCTTGGCCGACACGTTAACACCGTCGCTGTCCGGCTCCGCGCATAGGGCCGAGACATCCGCATATATGATCTCGCAGATGTCGCTCCGGTTCTGGAGCCTTCCGTGCAGGCTGAGCGTCACGGGATTCTGCGGCAGGCCTTTCATGAGCTTTATGTTCGCCGTCTCTGTATCAAGCGTGAATTTGTTGCTGTAGGCGTCGGCGATATAGCCGGAGCACAGGTTTTTCCGGCTTATTACCTGAGCGACGATCTGGAAGCTCGCCGAGCAGAATCGGCTGTTGTCCCTGTCCTGCATAGACGTGAATTCCGCGCCGCGCAGCAGCAGGATGACCTGGTGCATCAGATCTTCGCCATAGGTATCTACCTCGATGATCTGCGAAAACTGTGTCGAGAAGGCGTAGTCGAAGAGGCTGGCGTCCGCTTCATTCATGAACACCGCCATAGTTGTGGATACGGCCTTTACGACGAGCTTATTTCCGACAGATTTAATATCCTGGACGCAGAGTCCGGTCGAAGCGCTCAGTATTTTAGCGCCTTGGTCCCGGCCTGCGGGCAGACGGTATTCGTCCGAGACAACGAAGCTTTTTTCCCGCACGCCGACAGCCAGCGTATGCTCCGTCTCCTTGCGCAGGATATGAACGGGCGCCTCGACATCCTCGGATAAGTTGTCCCACAGCGTGAACTGATCCGGCGCATAGCAGGCGACGCGGCCGGATATGCCGGCGCGCAGCAGAAGCTTGCGCGGATTGAGCAGGCTTGCGTCCAGCGCGCAGAGCTCAAAGCGTGATACGAGCTTGCTCGTGTCCTCCGCGCCGTTTACCGGCAATGTAATATTAAAGGGGATCCTTGCAAGGACATACTGTATATTTCCGCTGTCCTCCGCCGCATAGAACACGGTCGCCTCGACCGACGCGCCGATATGCACCTCGTTCGCCCGCGCCTTCTGGCCTGTGAGCAGGAGCTGTCCGCGGACGTCGAGGATCTTCCCGGCGTCCGCGCAAACGTCGGGTACGACAAGCTCGAGCGTTTCCTCTTTTGTCATGACATTGTCGTATATGGATTTCAAGCAGTCGCTTTCAGTGCGGTGAAGCGCAACGCGCATATTATCAGTCCTTTCCTTACTGTTTCAGTTAACAGTATGAGACGGACACGCGGAATATGCGTTTTTGCGCTTCAGCTCAGCGAAAGAGCTTAATTAGTAAAGCTCTTATGAATCTTGGCGGACAGATCACCGTGACTTTCATAGCATACCTCCGATTCAGAATGCGGGAATATTAACGCAGGACACAGATTCCGATATAGATAAGTGAGATGCCCAGAGCAAACCACCAGAAGGATGTGGGAAGAATGAGCGCGAGCAGGACCAAAATGCCCAGCAGCGCGACCAGACATCCGGCCCGCCAGCGCGGCCTGCCGTTTTTCCGCATACGCGGCCCCCCTTTCAAAACGCAAAAATCCCCTTTGCATATTCTGTACATGGTACATTATACGCAGAGGGGATCGGCCTTGTGATTTTCAGCCTTTCAGCTCCCAGTCCTTTATCTGCGCCGCCGCCTCGTAACGCCTGGCATAGCTCTCATGGCGCGAACCGCTGATCTCGCCCTTTGCCACAGCCTCGCGCACGGCGCAGCCCGGCTCTGTGAGATGCGCGCAATCCTGAAAACGGCATTTTCCGAGATGGGGGGCAAATTCACGGAAGGTATATTGAAGCCGCTCTTTGGGAATATGCCCGGTTCTGTCCGTATCGAAGGCGGAAAACCCGGGGGTGTCGGCGATGAAGGCGCCGCCGCCAAGTGAAAAAATTTCGATGTGCCTGGTCGTATGTCTTCCCCGGCCGAGCTTGTCGCTGACCTCGCCGACCCTGAGCTTCAGCTCGGGCGAAAGGGCGTTGAGCAGACGCGATTTTCCCACGCCGGAATTCCCTGTAAAAACGCAGAGCTTTCCTGCGATTGCCTCTCTGAGACGGAGCAGGCCCGCCCCGGTGACGGCGCTTGTCCGTATCAGCGTGTGGCCGGTCCCTTCATATATGGCGAAAAGCGCGTCGCCGCTGTCAAGATCGGCTTTGCTGATGCAGATCACGGTCTCACAGCCTGCGTTTTCGGAAAGCGCCGTGACCCTGTCGATCAAAAAGGGGTCCGTCACAGGATTGACTGCGCAGGCGAGAACGACCATGCAGTCGATGTTCGCGACTGCCGGACGAAGAAAATAATTTTTGCGCGGATGTATGCCGGTTATGGTGCCGCTGCCGCCGCTGCCGATGCTGATATCCGCCCTGTCGCCGACAAGGGGAGAAACGCCGTCGAGCCGAAAGCGTCCCCGCGCCCTGCAGCTGACGATACCTTCCGCGGTCCCGACGTAGTAGAAGCCGCTGAGGGCCTTCAAGACGGTTCCTTC
>JAISDV010000042.1 GCA_031264545.1 Oscillospiraceae bacterium
CGTCCGCGGCGCCTCAGGCGTCCTTCTCCGCACGGTGATAAAGCTTATCCTTGTGCCGTTTGAAGCCTATATCTGCCAGACCGCCGTAGTAACGGCGCTCTGGCGGATGCTGGTCAGTCACCGCGGACTGCTGCACTGGACACCTGTCTCGGCTTTCGAGGGCAGCGCGCGGGGCGCAGGTAAATATATCCGCGCCATGTGGTTTTCCCTACTTGCCGGAATCACCCTGCTCATCTTTGCGGCGGGCTGGGCGGGCAGACTGGCCGGCGTTATCTGGCTCCTGTCGCCGATCCTTGCCTTTTATCTTTCGCAGGATCTGAGAAAAAAAGACGGCGTTTCCGGGCCGGACCAGAGCTATTTGCTGAGCTGCGCAAAAAGGATCTGGTTATTTTTTGAGGATTTCTGCACCGCGGACGACAATTACCTGCCGCCCGACAACTGGCAGGAGCGCCCGCCTGCCGGAATCGCCCACAGGACATCCCCGACGAACATCGGACTTTGTCTTTTAAGCTGCGTCTCCGCGATCGACCTCGGCATTGCGGCCGAGCAGAACGCGATCGGCATCATACGGAACATCCTGAACACGTTAAAGCACCTGCCTAAATGGAACGGCCACCTCTACAACTGGTACGACACGCGCACACTGCGCCCGCTGCACCCGGCCTATGTCTCCGCCGTGGACAGCGGAAACCTCGCGGCCTGCCTCATGATACTGCGGGAAGCGCTTACGGAGTACGCATATCCGGCGCTTGCGGAGGCCTGCGGCGCGCTCTTGCCGGCCATGTCGTTCGAACCGCTGTATAACCGCAGCCACCGCTTGTTCGCCATCGGTATCGACACGGACAAAAACCAGATTACAGACAGCTTCTACGACCTGATGGCGAGCGAGGCGCGTACTGCGGGCTTCATCGCCATCGCCCGCGGAGATGCGCCCCGCCGGCACTGGCGGAGCCTCAGCCGCGCGCAGGTCAGAAAGGATGGCTACCGCGGCATGGTTTCCTGGACGGGCAGCATGTTTGAATACCTCATGCCCCGCCTGTTTTTCGCCAGCGCAGAAGGCTCGCTCATGTACGAAAGCCTGCGCTTCGCCGTCGAGGTGCAGAAAAAAGACGGGCGGCACAGGGGTCTGCCTTGGGGCGTTTCCGAAAGCGCCTTTTATTCCCTGGACCCCGGCCTGAACTACCGGTATAAAGCCCATGGCTGCGGCGCGCTCGCTTTAAAACGGAATATGAGCGACGAATACGTCGTCTCGCCCTACAGCAGCTTCCTCGCGCTGCCCTGCGGCGCAGGCGAGGCTGTGAAAAACCTGCGCAAGCTTGAAAAACTCGGCGCATGGGGAAAATACGGCTTCTGGGAGGCCGTTGATTTCACGAATGGCGGGGCCTCCGGCAAAAAGGGCGAGGTCGTTTTCTGTGTGATGGCGCACCACGCCGGCATGAGCCTGATCGCGATCAGCAACGTCCTATGCGGGGACCTGATGCCGCGCCGGTTCATGCGCGATCCCGCGATTGCCGCACACGCCTGTCTGCTGGACGAAAAGCTCCCGCTCGGCGGCGTAGTGCTCAGGCGGCACGAGGACTGCCCGCCCGAAAAGCCGCCGAGGACCGGCAGCGTTTATTGGGAAAAACAGGGGGAGCACGCGGACTTTTTCCGTCCCGCCTGCTGCCTGCTCTCAAACGGCGATTATAACATTATGTTAACCGAGTTCGGCGCAGCGAGAGCGCTTTGGGGCAGGATCACGCCTTATTTCACACCGAAGGGACTGCCAGCCTTTTCACACGGGCTCGCGCTGTACCTCAGGCGCGGAGACGCGCTCATTTCCCTGCTCCCCATTCCCGGCCAGGACGGCAGGACCAAAATCACCTGGAATTTCAAGCTTTCCAGCGCAAATATCAGTCTTGAGCAAAACGGACTGCACGCGAACATCTCCTTCGGCGTCTCCACCTCGGCTAACGGCGAAAAACGCATCATTACGCTTTCGTCTGACGAGAATGTAACGGAAACTTGCGAGCTGATCGCCATGTTCGAACCCGTTCTGGCAGGCTATAATGATTATATAAACCATCCGGCTTTTTTCCGACTCGGCCTGCATGCCGGGTTGCACGAAAGCGCGCTCGTCGTAAAACGTCTGAAGCGCGACGGCGTTCCCGAATGCTTCCTCTGCCTCGCGGCTTCGTCACCGATGACGTTTTCCGCGCGACGGGGGCTTGTCCCCGGGCGCGGCGGGCTGCTCAAGGCCATTGAGACGAATATTCCGTCCGCAATGGGCTGGCTCAGCGATCCCATGATCTGCGCGCGTATCCCGGTCAGGCTCAGCAGGGGCGCGGAGAGCACCGTGGCGCTCGCGCTGGCCGTCGCCGAGGATGAAAACGCGGCCTGCGCCGCCGCCAATCGCATCCTCACCGGCGGCGAGGCCGATTCGGCGGACTTTCCCAGCGCGCTGGCTTCCGAGCTTCGTATGAGCGAGGCGCTGACTGCGGATGCGATGGCGCTGCTCCGCCGGCTTTTACGCGCCTCCGCCGGAGGCGAAAGCCCTCTGCCCGCGCGAAGCGCCCTCTGGCGCTTCGGAATATCCGGAAACCTCCCTGTGCTCACGCACGCCGTCGCCGGCCAGGACGACCTGGAAGAAGCCGAGGGTCTGATGCGCCAGCACACCTTCCTGGATCTGCTCTCCTGCCCTTACGACCTTGTCTTCATCACAGACGAGGGCGGCGATTACCTACGTCCGATGGCGACAGCTTTGGCCGAGCTGCGGCGTACGGCGGGTCTCGAGAGCATCAATATTTGCATCGCCGACCGTTCCCAGAACATCGAGGCGCTTCTGGCCTGCTCCCTCACAGAGCGAAAAAACAGCTTCGCTCCGGTAGATTTGACAGATATCCTGTCACTTGAAGGTTCCCAAGCTTACCAAAAATTTCCTGATTTTCGTTGGGATGAAAATGGTGACTTTGAATTTTATGTAAACCATTCTCTGCCGCCGCGCGCCTGGCAGAATATCCTCTCAAACGGCGCGTTCGGCTTTATTGCGACTGACTGCGGCACAGGACATATGTGGTTCCGGAACGCCAGAGAATACCGCATCAACCGCTGGCTGTGCGACAGCCTGACCGCAAGCGGGACGGAAACGCTCACGCTTTCCGGGCGCAGTCTTTTCGCCGAGGCGGACGATACGGATTGTACGGTGCGCTTCGGCCCGGGCTACGCCGTCTGGGAAAAGGCTCTCGGCAGCGAAAGAATCAGAACGACCGCCTTTGTCCCGCAGGACTACGACGCGCGCGTCCTGCTCGTCGAACGGGCGGACGGCGGGCGGCTCTCCCTGGGCTGGAGCACTGACCTCGTTCTCTCCGGCGACGCCGCCGCTTCTTCCCGGGCAAGACTTAGCCGTACCGAACGAGGCTTTTCGGCGGAAAATCCCGAAAGCCCCTTCCCCGGCGCTGCGTTCCGCATCATCGCCTCCTCGCCCCCCGCGGGCTTTACCACGGATAGGGGCGCGTGGCTGCGCGGCGTGACCGACGGCAGCCTTGAGCAGGGCGGCTTTGCCGGCCTGCGCTTTGAGTCGGAAAGCCCCTTCGTCCTTGTCTGCGGCTGCGAGGAAGAGAGACGGCTTGCGGAGCTGTGCACGCCGGGAGCCGCCCGCGCGTCGCTGGAGGACAGCGTGCGACACTGGCGGAACGCGCTATCCGCCGTACGCGTCAAAACGCCCCTGCCCGCGCTGGACAGGCTCATAAACCTCTGGCTGCCCTACCAGGCGCTTGCCTGCCGTATCATGGGGCGTTGCAGCATCTATCAGAGCGGCGGCGCCACGGGCTTCCGCGACCAATTGCAGGACGCGGTGAATCTGCTGCTGATCAACAGCTCACTCGCCAGGGCACAGCTCACCGAGGCCTGCCGCCATCAATACGAGCAGGGCGATGTGATGCACTGGTGGCACACGCTCGGCAACGAAACCAAGGGCGTGCGCACCCATTGCAGCGACGACCTGCTCTGGCTGCCCTGGGCACTCTGCGAATATGCGGAAAAGACCGGCGACCTGTCCCTCTGCGCCGTCCCAGTATCCTGGCTGACCTCTCCCCCTCTGCGGCGCGGGGAAACCGATCGCTACGAGACGGCAAGCAGGACGGATGCGGCGTCCCCGGTGCTGGAGCACGCGGAAAGGGCTATGGCGCTGATCCTCGCGCGCGGTACAGGCAGCCACGGTCTTCTGAAGATCGGAAGCGGCGACTGGAACGACGGCATGGATCAGGTCGGCGCGAAGGGCGCGGGCGAAAGCGTTTGGCTGACCTGGTTCTTTTCCCATACCGGCCACAGGTTTGCCGCGCTGCTCCGCCGCCGCGGCAGACCGGCGGACGCGGAAAAATACGCGCGCGCGGCAGCGGCGCTCGGAAAGAGCGCCAACGCCGCCTGGGACGGACATTGGTATCTGCGCGGGTATTTCGATGACGGAACGCCTCTCGGAAGCGCCTCGCAGCCCTGCTGCAGCATCGATTCCGTCGCCCAGAGCTTTGCCGCGCTTTCGCCGGAAGCGGACAAAAGCCGCGTCGCCGCGTCGCTTACTTCCGCTGTTGAGCGGCTGTTCGACCGGGAAAATAAAATAATCCGTCTCTTTGACCCGCCTTTTGAGAACGCTTCGCCCAGCCCCGGCTATATTGAGAGCTACGGCCCCGGCTTCCGTGAAAACGGCGGGCAATACACCCACGGCGCGATTTGGCTGGCCATGGCCCTGTTGCGGCAAGGGCGCGCGGACGAGGCTCTTGAGCTCATCTGTGCCCTGATCCCGGAAACCCACGATCCGGCCATATACGAGGCAGAGCCCTTTGTGCTGCCCGCGGACGTATACGGCAACCCCGATTGTCCGGGTCTCGCAGGCTGGAGCTGGTATACCGGCTCGGCAGGCTGGTTCTACAGGGTCGTGACGGAGGAGCTGCTCGGCATAAAGCTCTCCGACGGCAGGCTTTCATTCTCGCCGCGCTTTCCCTCCGGCTGGGACAGCTGCGAGGTCACTCTGCGCGATTCCGCCGGGCGGGAAAGGCACT
The DNA here is from genome assembly GCA_031264545.1 of Oscillospiraceae bacterium. Classification (GTDB taxonomy): domain Bacteria; phylum Bacillota; class Clostridia; order Oscillospirales; family Oscillospiraceae; genus UBA2658. Next base: position 5,034 of record JAISDV010000042.1, read on the forward strand.
TTACGCTCGGCCGTGAGAATGCGAAGGCGCTCCCGGCGCCTAAAAGACAGACAAGGGAGCTTTAAAATTCATAAAAAGCCATTTTCAAATCAGGTATATTGTGGTACAATAGCCTGACCGAAGGTGCCGCGGCATACCCTGCCGGACAAGCTGCCCGGCGGCGACCAGCGGTTTGCATATACCCGACTACCAGAATGAACGGAGGTCGGCTCTTGAACCCGATAACCGAGCTGATAATGCCAGACGTCGTTTTGACCTGCCTTCAGACGGATAAATTCAAGACAGGCTGCCTGAGTGTCGGCCTTCTGACGCCGCTCAACCGTGAGACTGCATCGAAAAACGCCCTCATTCCCATGGTTCTGACCCGCGGAACCGCCAGCCTGCCCGATATGGCGGCGATCAACACAAAGCTTGACGCGCTCTACGGCGCGCGGATCAGACCCGTCGTCCGCAAGAAAGGCGAAATCCAGGTGATCGGCCTTGTTTCCGACTTTGCCGACGAGGCCTTTATTCCCGAAGGATCCGCCCTTCTCGAGCAGGTCGCGGCTCTGACAGGCGAAATGCTCCTGATGCCCAGAACGTATGGAGGCCTGATGCCGCGCGAATACGTCGAGAGCGAGCGCGAAAAGCTGCTCGAGCTGATCCGCGGGCGTATCAACGACAAACGCGCCTATTCGCTCCAGCGCCTTTTCGAGCTGATGTGCGCGCCGGAGGCCTATGCCACCGATAAGCTCGGCTCCGAGAACGAGGCTGAAAGCATCACGCCTCTGGAGCTGACGCGCTATTACCGCCGCCTGCTCGCCGTCTCACCCATCCGGATCTTCTATTGCGGAAGCGCCGCGCCCGCGCGCGTCAAAACAGCATTGCTCTCAGCGCTTGCCCCCCTGCCGCGATCCGGTGAGACGCCTGATCTCGGGACGGACATCCGCATGAATGCGCTTGAGGAGACTGTCCGCCGTTTCACCGACGAAATGCGGGTTGCGCAGGGCAAGCTGGCCATCGGCTTCCGGCTTGGCGACTGCATGGAAGCGCCCAATACTGCCGCCCTCAGGGTTTTCAATGCGGTTTTCGGCGGCAGCGCAAACTCCAAGCTGTTCACGAACGTCCGGGAAAAGCTCTCCCTATGTTATTTTGTCAGCTCGATGATCGACCTGCACAAGGGCGTCATGGCCGTCTCCTCGGGCATCGAATTCGATAAATACGACGCCGCCCTCACGGAGATATTCGCCCAGCTCGAAGCCGTCAGGCGCGGCGATTTTACCGACCAGGAGCTTGCCGCGGCGAAGAGCTCCGTTGCCGGCGACTACCGCCTGACAGAGGACAGTCCCGGCGCGCTTGAAGACTTCTATCTCAACCAGGCGCTCATTGGGCCGGAATGCCCACCCTCCGAGCTTGCGGCACTCACCGAGGAGATCACGGCGGACGAGGTCGTCACGATCGCAAAGGGCGTCGTGTGCGACGCCGTGTATTTCCTGCGCGGACAGAAGGAGGACGCCTGATGCGGACAGAGACCTACAAAAACGTCGGCGAGACCCTGATAACCGAAACACTGTCCAACGGCCTTACGATAAACATTGTTCCGAAGCCCGGCTTCCTCAAGAGCTATGCTATGTTCACAGCCAATTACGGCGGCGCGGACAGGCGCTTCAAGCTTGCCGGGCAGTGGCTGGACACGCCGGCCGGCGTCGCCCATTTCCTCGAGCACAAAATGTTTGATATGCCGGACGGAAACGCTTTGAATATCCTGTCCGCGCGCGGAGCTTCCCCGAACGCGTTCACAAGCTCGGGCCTTACTGCCTATCATTTCGCGTGTACGAGCCTGTTCGAGGAAAATCTCCGTACTCTGCTGAGCTTTGTCTCCACACCCTACTTCACGCCGGAGAGCGTGCAGAAGGAGCAGGGCATCATCGGGCAGGAGATCCGCATGGTCGAGGACGACCCGGGCTACGCGCTTTACTACAATCTCTTAAAATGCCTGTACCGAAACAACCCCGTGCGCGACTCCGTCGCCGGAACGGTCGAGAGCATCTCAGAAATCACCAGCGAAACGCTTTACCATTGCCATGAGGTCTTTTACAGGCCTGCAAACATGACGCTTTCCGTCATCGGCAGCGTCGACCCGGACCGGGTGACCGCCCTCGCCCGCGAGCTGCTTCCGGCCGGGCCGGGCGAGGTTCCCGAACGGGATTACGGCGAGGCCGAGGGCGCGTTCCCGCACAAGGAAAGCCTTGACGTCAATATGGCGGTCTCTGCGCCCCAATTTCTGTTCGGCACAAAGCTCGAACCGGCAGAAAAGGGCGAGGCGCGCCTGCGCCAGAGGCTCACGGGCGAGCTTGCGCTGCGGCTGCTTTTCGGCGCGTCCTCCCCGCTCTATAACAGCCTGTACGCCGGAGGGCTTCTCAATGGAAGCTTCGATTATGAGCTGGACTACACCGCCGGGACGGCGACCCTGATCGCCGGCGGCGTGAGCCGAAATGTCGGCGGCGTTATGGACGCGCTACACAAGGAGATCGTCAGGATCGGCGAAGCGGGACTGGACAAGGCGCTGTTTGAAAACGTCAGGCGGGCCTATTTCGGCTCGAAGCTGCGCATGCTCGGTTCTTTCTCGTCGCTGGCTCAGGCGCTGGCAGAGGGCGTTTTCTCGGGTTGCCGACCACTCGGCGCCTTCGAGGAAATCGCCGCCGTCTCCCTGGCCGAGACGGAGCGCTTTATCCGGGAAAGCTTCGCGCCCGAAAAGCTCGCCCTGTCGGTGGTCTCGCCGCCGGAGCGGTGAGCGAAAGGAGGCCCTGATAAGCTTGATGCAAGTTCAAACTGACATGCATTCCAGTGCGTTCTGCCTGCCCTGCGGGCAAGCGCAAAACACGCACATGATGACAAGTCCTTTTCATAGTCATTTTGTGCCTGCAGCGCCACGAAAGGAAGGGTCATAAATATGGAAATTGCACAGAGTATGCCGGGCGCAACCATCACCTTTCCGATGCTGGGTGACGGCTTTGCGATCGGCCCGTCCAACACCTATTCCCTTTGGGGACTCGAGCTGCACTGGTACGGCGCGATCATCGCGCTCGGCTTCCTGCTCGCCTATCTCTATGTCAACCGGCGCAGCAAAGCTTTCGGCCTGACGCAGGACAATATCATCGACATGCTGCTCTGCGCCGTGCCCGCGGCCGTCGTCGGCTCCAGACTGTATTACGTCGTCTTCAATTACGCGCTCTTCCGGGGCGATTTCTGGAGTATTTTCAAAATCTGGGAGGGCGGCCTCGCAATCTACGGCGTCGTCATCGGCGCGGTCCTCGCCGTCTGGATCTATTGCCGGGTCAAAAAACTGCCCATCGGCCCCTTCCTTGATATCGGCGGTCTCGGGCTCCTGATCGGCCAGACGATCGGCCGCTGGGCAAACTTCATCAATCGTGAGGCCTTTGGCGGAGAGACGGATATTTTCTGCCGTATGGGACTGACGGACGCCTCGGGAAATACCGTCTATGTTCATCCGACCTTTCTCTACGAGTCCGTCTGGAATCTTTTGGGGCTTCTGCTCCTGCATCTGTTCTCCAAATCCGGAAAAAGGCGCTACGACGGACAGCTTTTCGTCATGTACCTCGCATGGTACGGCTTCGGGCGGATATTCATAGAGGGCCTGCGGACGGACAGCCTGTACCTGTTCGGCACCGGGCTGCGCGTGTCCCAGCTGCTTGCCGGCATAAGCTGCTTTGCCGCGCTCGTTTTCCTTGCAATCAACGGCTCCATTCCGCATGACCCGGATAAGCTGCTTATGAACACCGCAGCCGCAGAGGGTATGGAAGCAGCGGCGCCGGAGGAAGAAAAAGACTGACGCGCATAAACTACATATACGGAAATAATAAGGAGGTATCACCATGGCGGACATCAACGAAATCAAGGGCGTAATTTTGAATACTCTCGGTACGGTAGCCGGCAAAACGCGCGATTTCGCGGAAAAAGCGGCCGACAAAGCGAAGGATGTCGCACGCGTCGCGAAGCTGAATATGGAACTGAGCGCGGAAAAGGACACGATCGAAAAGGCGTATCTTGAAATCGGCAGGCTCTATTACGAGACGCGCAAATCCTCTCCGGACGGCTTCTTCGTCCAGCTCTGCGATGAGATCACGCTCGCAAACGAAAATATCGCCAGGATTCTCTCCGAGCTCGAGGCGCTGAAGACCGGTCTCGGCGCAAAGGGCGGCGGCGTTGAGGTTGAGTTTACCGAGGTAAGCGCCGACGAGGAAAAGGCAGGCGGAGAAGGCGCGACCGAAGAGGACTTCGTAAAAGACGCGCCGTCTGCGGAAGAGGCCTCCGGCACAGCCGAAGAAAGCTGACCGGCCATCCGTATGCAAAAGGGGCAGTCCTGAAAACGAAACGCAAAGAATCGCAATAAAGCGATACCAAAAGGTTCAGTCGGTTTGATATGCTGCCCCCGGATAAGACAGGGAAAAAGAAAAGCTGTCCTATCCGGGGGTAATGTCATATTGCATAAAGTAAAGGTTCCGGCAGGAAAAAATGTCCGAATCGCAGCGTTATATTTATCAGACAGCATTGATACCCGGAGGTGTTTGGTTATGAAAAAAACAGGGTTGCTGATTTTATTTTGGCGTTAGGCATTTCTCTGTCAGCTTGCGGACAAGACGGAGAAGTAAAAAACGTGGAAATCATTTACGGCAGTTCTGAAAAATTCAGTAAAAACGAAATCAAAACCGCCGCTAGCTGTGAGGGTCGTCTATGAAGGCTGATTGTCAAGGACGGTTTTGCGCATTG
>JAISDV010000134.1 GCA_031264545.1 Oscillospiraceae bacterium
TTTTTTATAGCTTGCCTGTGGCAAGCTATAAAAAACGCCATGCGGCGCGACCCGCGCCGCGGCATGAAATCCAAGCGCGTGTGCACACAGTGCACACATGCGCGTAAAAAATAGTTTCGCAGAAACTATTTTTTATAGCTTGCCTGTGGCAAGCTATAAAAAACGCTATTCTTCAAGCATCTCTTGCTGCGCATCATTTTTATGTTTTTCCGCGAGCGCCTTTATTGCCCCAATAAGCGTTATCGCGACAAACATACTGTCGAATACGAGAGACGCGCCTTTGCCGGTCAACCCGGCGTTTTCTGTTAAGGCGGCGCCTTGCAGCAGATCACGCAAGCAGAAGCCTGTCAGCACAACAGAAAGAATTCCAAAAAATCCGATTTGAAGCCAGGGCCTTTTTCTTTGTCCGAAGTACACGCCGCGCAAAATAGCGTCAATCGAAACGACCGTCACCACTGCCATAAATATAAGCAAATTTTGATAAAAGGGGCTTGCCCATATCATGCCGTCATCTTGCAGGAACGCGTTGAATAACACAAGCGCCAATGCAGATATCAGCCCGTGAAAGAATACCTGCCCACGGATTTTCAGTTGTCTTTCGTCAAATTGGTTTTTGTTCATCGGGTTCTTCCTCCCAGAATAAATCGTTGAGTGTTTTGCCAAGCGCTCTGCAAATGGCTGTGCAAAGCCGGATTGATGGATTGTATTCGCCGAGTTCGATTGCATTAATGGTTTGCCGCGCGACACCAACCGTCTCTGCAAGCGTTTTCTGCGATATATCCCTTGCGGCTCTTGCCGTTTTCAAATTGAGATTTTTCGCCATCACATCGCCTCCTTGAGCACTAGTGTAATATATATAAACTATAAAGTCAAGTATATATGACATAAATTGCGCTTAATAGGGGTAAAAGCAATGCCGCGGCGTTTACGCAACTTTTACCTAAAGTTTCCCTGATCCGGCTATCACTTTTTGCGCGCGGCGGATAAACTTTAATCATGGATCCAGGCGTATCAGAGAGATCGTAAGGAGTCATGATTATGCTCGGCAATACAGGCGATAAGATATTTCCGAACTCCAAAGAAAAAGCGGGCGGTCCAAAAAGCCGGATTTCGTTCGTGATCACCGTCGGCGTCTTAGCGGTCATTATCGTTGTCATTCTGGCGGTGAACGCCGGCGATCCGGTTGCATATACCCTGTACAACGCCGCCGCCATCAGCTACGAGAAAGCGGCGGTGACCGCCGTGCTGAGCGAGACGACAGAGCCTGCCGACGGGCTGCCCGGCTGGAAGCTCGGTAATCAGGAGGTCACGGTGCGATTCAAAAGCGGCCCTATGAAGGGGCGGGAAGAGACGCTCAGCAATAATTTATCCACTACTCACAATATCTATGTGAAACCCGGCCAGTCGGTCATTGTAAAAGCCGACAGGCCGGAGGGGGTCATGCCGTATTATACGCTGTACAATTACGACCGCACGCCGGGGCTTTTGGCCGTATTTGCGGTTTTTGCCGCTTTCATGCTGCTCGTAGGCCGGCTCAAAGGGCTGCGGAGCGTGCTGGGGCTCGGGATTTCTCTGTTTTTCATCTTCGCGCTTTTACTCCCGGCCGTCTATCGCGGATGGTCGCCGGTGCTGATGAGCATCGTCACGGTGCTGCTGATCGCCGTCTTTGCGATCCTGCTGCTCAATGGGTTCAGCAAAAAGAGCCGTACCGCGCTGCTCGCGGTGACGGCCGGCGTTTTGCTCTCGGCGCTGTTCTTTGCCGTCATATCCGCGCTGCTTCATCTGGCGGGATATAACATCGAGGAAGCGGAGGAACTGATCCTCGTCTCGCGGGCGACCGGGCTGAAGATCGGCGAGGTGCTGTTTGCCGGAGTATTGGTCGCGTCCCTCGGCGCGGTGATCGACATGAGCGTGTCGGTAGCCGCTGCCATGTACGAGCTTAAAGAGAAGCAGCCCGGCATCTCCGCGAGAGATCTGTTCCGCTCCGGCATGGCGGTCGGCCGTGACATCATCGGGGCGCAGTGCATGACGCTGATCCTGGCCTTTGTGGGCAGCTCACTCGCGACACTTTTGTCACTGATCGCCTATGGCGCGCGGCTGGACCAGGTACTGAGCTCGGACTATATGGCTGTGGAGGTGGTGCACGGCATTACGGGAAGCCTTGCCGTCATTGTCGCCGTCCCCCTTACCGCGGGGCTGTGCGTTCTGTCAGATGAATCAAAGCTTACGGGAATATCCGGGGAAAAGGCGGTGAAGCGGATGGACAAAATCAGAAAACGTCACAGCGGAACAGCCTGAAACAGGCGGCGGACAGCCGCTTCAGACTACTTCGCCTATGGTTTATATAAATGCTCTCTGCAAAAAAGAAGAACCTCGAAACTGCAAACGGCCGGCGCGGAGCGGCGGACGCTTGCCCGTAAAGCAAGATCAGTAAACACGCACGCTAGTCACAAGAATTGAAGGAGGAAAAATCTATGTCAAGTATTTTAAGAAGCAAAATCGAAAAAACCGGCTTAAAGCTAATGGCCGTCATTCTCATATTATCCGCGATAATGACGATGGTTCCCGTTACGGCACGTGCCGCGGGAGATGATTGGCTGGTGGCATCGGCTTCGGCCCGGCAGACAGTCACGATCGACAACCCGACGGGTACAACGCTCACCGATATGCCGGTGCTGCTCCGATTGGCAAGCGCGAATATTCCGGAAAAGGGCGGCGTATCGTTTTATCAGGGTGAAACCCGCCTGTCCGCGGAGCTTGCGAACTGGAATCCTTCCGGAAAAAGTGAATTTTGGGTGAAGGTGCCCACACTCGCGGCCAACGCGGATACCGAGATTACCGCTTACTACAGCGAAACCACCGTCGCAGGCGTAAGCGCGTCGGACGTATGGTCGGATGACTATGCTTTAGTTCAGCATTTCAGTCAGGAAAGCGTGACGGCGGGGAAAGACTCCACCGGGCGGAACAGCCTGATCCAGACAGGCGCCCTCGCCTATAAGCAGACCGAAACGGGCGCGGCGGCGACCTTCGGCGGCACGCAAAAACTCACGTACGGTAACGTCGCCGGCGGTGCGGAGCGGATATCGATCAGCGCGGTGGTGGATATTCCGAGAGTGTCGACAAACTGGCAGGGAATCATTTGCCGCTATGACAACAGCAAACCCGCCGCCGAAAGAGCTTTCCTTTTTGGGCTGGAGAACACGGGGAAATCTTACAACCGCTTTTACGGCAGCGCGAATCCAGAGCGTATACTTGCGGATACCCCGGTATCGCCCGGAATCCACCTGTTTACGACGACATACAACGGAACGATGGCCAGGGTTTATGTGGATGGAAACCTGAAAGTGAGTGAAACGCTTGTCAACGGGACATTTTATTCAGGAGCCTCATCTCCGCTTACGATCGGCGCTTACTCAAACTCCACAGTCATGTATCCGTTCAACGGCGACATCTACGACGCCTTTGTAAAAACCACGGACATCAGCGCGGAAGAGGAGCAATTCAGGTATGCAAACTACCTGGGCAATATCGTCACGGTTTTGCCCGAGGAAACAAAGAACGGGAAAATAAGCCTGAGAATAACCAACCCAAGGCCCGGTGAAACGCTGGAAACCGGAATCCACACAGTAACCGGCGCCATAAGCAGCGCGGCAACCCTGTCCTATACCTTAAATGGGAGTGCACCCGTTGACGTGGGCTCCTTCGCGATGGGAACCTTTGCGTTTGACGCGCCTTTCTACGCGCTCGGCGAGAACACCTTGTCCGTGACCGCAGCGGACACAAGTGACGCGCAAAATACAAAGACCGTCTCAGTATCCTTTACCTGCGCGGACACTGCGCCGCCGCGCCAGCCTGCGCTGTCAAGCGCAGATGACGGCGGCGGCTCGGTCACATTAAATGCGCAAATCGAGCAGGAAAGCGTTGAAACAACAGCGGTTACATTTTATGGTTTAAAGACCCTGCCGCTCACCTCTCAAAATACGACGGTGTATTCCGGCGCAACCGCGAGCGAAACGCCGTTTGCCTTAACAGCCTCAGGTGCGGAGGAAGCATCGCCCTTCCCGCCGGGCGTAGAGAAAACGACCGCAGGGCAGAACAAGACCCCTTATCAGATCTACGAAATCGCGCTGGATGAAGCGGCGCGGCAGATTAATCAGTTTCGCGTATGCTGGAGCGGAAACACAGCCGGCGCGCCGCGCGAGGTAACGATGTACGTCTATAACCACGCGCAGAACCAATGGGCCAAGGCGGGCAGCGGATACAGTGAAGACAGCTTCTCCATCGAAGCGACCGTAGAAAATACGGCCGGTCTTCTGAACGACGGAAAGCTTACGCTGCTCGTCTGGCGCGGTATGAACGAGCCGATAGAAGGCCGGAGAAGCTACATCCCGTCCAATCCCGGGCAGTATGATTTCAACCTGATGTGGACCACCGATACTCAGTTTTACGCTGAGACCCCCAGCTACATGTTTCATCTCGAAAGCCAGTTCAACTGGATCGCGGATCATTTCAAAGCGCTGAAATCCCGCATGCTTTTAAATACAGGCGATATTGTGAATGTGTACAACGACCATGCCCAATGGGAGGCCATGAGCAGTGTATATGAGATCATAGAGAATGCTAAGATTCCGCACGCCATGATAACCGGCAACCACGATGTGCCGGACAAAACCACCACAGCCAATAATATCTACGCCAACTATTTCCCGGCGGAGCGCCTCATGGAGAACAATCCATATTTTTCCGGCCACATGGGCAACGAGAATTACTACTACCTCATGGAGGAAAACGGCGCGAAATTCCTGATTATGGGAATAGGATTACAGATCAAGCAGGCGGACGTCGATTGGGCCAATGGCATCCTCGCGCAATACCCCGACCGCTTTGCGATTTTGCTGTATCACGACTACCTTCTGGCAAACGGGAACATTGACCATGCCGGACAATACGCCGACGTCGCCGCTTTCCGTAAGATCGTGACGGCAAACGAGAACGTAAGGCTTATCCTCTGCGGTCATTGGGCCGGGGCTGAAACGAATCTGGAAGACATCGGCGGGCGGCCTGTCTACGCGATATTGCAGGATTATCAGGGCCTCGCCCAGGGCGGTCTGGGCTATTTCAGGATGCTGAAATTCGATGTAGAAAACGGCCTGCTATACGTCAATACTTATTCGGAGACCATGGGCAATAACGCCTACTTTACCGGAGTGCAGGGCGCAAAAACAGGATTGTATCAGCTGAACAAGGATGAATATGCACTGCGCCTGGACTTCGGCGCGCATCAAAGCCGGACACTGACCACGGAGTCGCTTTCCGTTTCCAATGCCGGCGCTTCCAGCCCCATCGGCGCGGCGCAAAGCGTGACAGGCCCCGGCAGCGCCTCGGTCATCTGGAACGGTCTGGATGGGGAAAGCAACTACGCATGGCATGTCGTCCTGCGCGACGAAGCCGGAAACGAAACGACGAGCCCCGTAAAGACATTTTTTACGGAGTCCACGGAAGCCCCCATGTCTTTACCTATAGAAGGCAATTCAATTTGGAAATACAACGATACGAACACCAACCTGGATACGGCGTGGCGGGCTGAGAGCTTTGACGACAGCGCATGGAAAACCGGAAAAGGACCGCTCGGGTATCCTGCATCCGATTCCAACAGCACCTTCGGTCCGGTCAGCTCCGGCACCTTGGTTAACAATCTGTCCAATCCAAATGCTTACATTACCTATTATTTTCGGAAGACTTTCGATATCGCGGCGGAGGACCTGGCAAAGATCACAAAGCTCGAGCTCACCGTGGGTATCGACGATGGGTACGTAATGTACATAAACGGCACCGAGGTACGCCGTCTCTATATGCCCGATGGAGAGCTTGGATGGCAGACTTGGGCGACTTATGTCAATGAGCCGAGCAGCCAGCAGGGCACAGATACGGCGGATATAAC
>JAISDV010000127.1 GCA_031264545.1 Oscillospiraceae bacterium
TAAAGGGTACGAAGATCGCCGTGCTGCTGGTAGTCATGCCGCGCTGTATCTCGATCATATTTTGACCGAGTATCAGGCTCGACATATAGGCTGGCTCCTGCTGAAAATCCAGCCGCTTCAAAGCGCAGTTGTACTTCTGGCATATCCCGGCCAGCGTGAACACGTCGTTTTCCAGCCGCCGCCGTGTGGGGGCCGTGCTGACGATGGTGAACGTCAGCAGGAACAAGCGCTCATTCCGGCTTTGCAGGTCGGCCAGCAGCGCCGCCGCATCCCTGGAGAACGTGATCAGGTCAGGGGGCAGGATGTCAATGTCGTAGCCGTTTCTGGCGGCGCGTTTTTGCTCATCGACGCGCATTTTATCTATATCGCTGATCTTGGCCTTAATGGTTTTGATGGCTTTGGTCTGGTCCACGGTATTGACGTGCAGGGTGACCGTCATTTCCGCGTCCAGCTCCAGAAGCTCGGCAAGCAGGCGGTCGGACAGCTCGGACGCCATGATCTGTAAATAGGACGCCGCGCCCCAGGCCGTGCCTGTGCGGAATACCCGGCTCTCGCGGAAGTCAAAGGACGTTGGAGCAATAAAGTCCTTCGTGCTCATGCCGGTTTTGGCAATGTCTGCCCACGCGAACGCGAACCGCTCTTTCCCGCCGGGGTGAAGCTGGCCGTGCAAGACCTCCAGCCGCTCCGCGCCGGAGAGTGGCCGGGACTGTACTCCCAATTTTTTGAAGTTGCCGGTGATGTCGGCCTCGACCCGTTCCAGCCGGGGCCGGGCCTCGGCCAATGCCGCGGCGGGCAGGCCGAACGTGATGTACTTTGACCGCACAAGGCCGTTATTACTTTTTGCGATCTGCGCCTCGAGCATGTCGGTGAACTCGGCCCGGATACTGTTGAAGTCGTCGTCCTGCGCGGAGATATTGAAGCGGTAACGCTTCGCCTGGCTGGAACGGCGGTTGATGAAGGACAGCTGGAACGGCAGGGCGCTGTCAAAATAATTGAGAAAGCCGCACCAGCCCTCGAATATAGCGGCCTGATCGTCGTTTGAGGCCACTGAGTAATTGATGTCCTCATATTCGATCGTTTTCGTATAGTAGCCGTCACGGACCCGGCACACGCCGTTCCGGAGCATTTCCCTGTATGGGACGGTCTGCTGTGCCGTCCTGGGGACGGCGGTTTTACGCTTTCCGCTTTTTTGCGGAAACGGCTTTTTGGCTGTTGTTTTCGTCAACGGTGAGGTCCTCCTTTGAGAGAATGGCGTAATAGTTTTCGGTCATATAGGGCCGTACCCTGGGGCGGAGGAACCGGGCGCGGAGGATGTTCCGGGCCACCTTCTCGGCGGGCAGGCCGTCGCGCTCATACATCGCCATGAAAAAGAACGGGAGCATGAGCGCGATCATCACGAGCATGGCCGCGCTGTTGCCGGCAGCGGTGCGGGTGAGCAAATACGTCGGTATACCAACAAGCGCCGCCGAACCGAAGCACACAAGCTGGCGTTTTGTGAGGTTGAACGCGATCTTGGTTTTGATCCTGCTTAAATCATTCGGCACATTCACATAGGGCATAGGTCAAACGCCTCCTTCAGGCTGTCCGGAAATTAAAATCAACGTTCGGTAAGCGTGGGTGCGGGCCTGTCCGGCGCCGCTTCCTCCCGCCCACGCTCCCGCGAACGCCAATAATCCGGGTTGTATTGCTGTAAGCTCTTATTGATGTTTGCCTCAAACGCCGCCTTATCCTGAATGCGGTCGGGTATGCGCCAAAGCCCCTTGTCGAGCAATTCACGCAAAACGACGCTTTCCTGACAGTCCTCCTCGAAACACAAAAAGCCGCCCTGCCGAAAACCGCATTTCTTAGCGGTGGGCGACAGACATTCCTGCATATCCCCCGCGACCATAGTCCCGCCGTGGCTTGCCGTGGAAACGAGGAATACGCCGGGGCAGAGGGTGTCGCAAGTCTGCACCTCGCCCCAAGGAGAATTTTCCGGCCGTGCAAACATAAAAATCCTATCATTCGGCTCATTTACATAGGGCATTATGCTCAATCTCTCCTTTCGATTGGTACAAGACTGGTACGAAATCCTGCAAGGTGTTTTTCACCTCGTTTCCCCACACGTCCCAGCCGGGTGCAGACTGCCGGGCAAAAAGCTCCACACGGGGTAAAGGCCCCATAAGCGTCGTGATCTTCTCCCGCGCGGCGTCCGGCTTTTTGCTGTGCGCCTCTATGGGTGAGACGATAAGCTGATGGACGCTCCGGCTCTGCCGTCTGGGATGACCCTTTGTCGCCAGCAGGCAAAGCTCCGCATTAGCGCGTGTCCAGCGCCCCATGCCGTAAAACCAGCCGGGCGTTTTTTTGTTCTGCTTCAGCCAGACAAAGGCCACGGTCTTATATTTGAAGCCCCACGCGGTTATGACGCGCAGGGCCTCGGGGAGCATGGGGAGGGTCGTCCATAAGAAAAGCGCGCTGTTTTTCGCCGCTACATCCGCGACGGGCAGCGCGCATATTTCCCCGATACTCATAGTGGGGTAATGGTTTTCAGCCACACCCTGTCCGCGATTGTTGTCGTAGCGGTAAGGCGGGTCCGCGTAAATAATAGAATAAGTTTTCGTTAATATGTCTCCTCCTCAGCTCGGGACGAAATGTCCCGAGCCTGAAATTTTGCCTGAAATTTATATTTTTATGTTGCATTTGTGTTCGCGTTTGGATATACTATATTGGGGTGATTTAGAATGGCACGAAACGCTGATTTGCATATCCGTATAGACCCGGAAACCAAAACGGGCGCGGAACATCTCTTTTCCGTGTTCGGCATTACGATCACGGATGCGGTGATCATGTTCCTGCGTCAATCTCTGCTTGTGGGTGGTCTGCCTTTTGAAGTGAGACAACCGTACTACAATGCGGAAACCGAAGCCGCCATGCAGGAGGCGCGCGATATTTCCTCTGGGAAAATCAAGACAAAGCAATATACTTCCTTCAAAGAGTTCCTTGCCGATGTGGAGGATGACGGTGCTGACGTTTGAAACAACCGCGAAATTTCGCAGAGACATTAAGCGCGTTGAAAAGCGCGGACTCGATTTATCCCTGATGGACGCCATTGTCCAGACGCTCCTTGAAGAAGAACCGCTCGATCCGAAATACAACGATCACGCGCTCATAGGTAACTACAAAGGCTTTCGCGAGTGCCATATAGGTCCGGACTGGCTGCTCATTTATGAGGTCAACAAAGCCCGGCTGATTTTGACAGCGATTCGCACCGGCTCCCACTCGGATCTGCTCAGGAAGTAAGCTCCGCCTGTTCCCGGCGAATCCGCGCGCTTGCGGCGGCGAAATACGTCGGGGCGTTCTCGAAACAGATAAACCGCCGTCCTGTATGGATACAGGCCACGGCGGTCGTGCCGCTCCCGGCACAAACGTCGGCTACAAGCTCCCCCGGATCAGTATAGGTCCTTATGAGGTACTCGCAGAGCTCCACCGGTTTTTATGTAGGGTGGACCGTCTTTGACACGGTAGTAAACTGAATAACGTTGCCTGGAAAGCGCCGCCCATCCGGGGACGCGGAGCCGGACTCGGTATATTTACCGTAGTTACTGCTCGCCCTTGCGGATACGGCGTGGAAGTACGGCTCCCGGTACTCAAACTGCGGATTGTAGGTCGGGAGCTTTTTATAGAACACCAGAATATTCTCGCTCTTTTTCAGTGGCATCCGGCGGGCGTTCAGAAAACCCGTCCCCTTGTCCTTGTACCAGACCCACTCATAGCGGAGCATGGAGAGATTGGACGCGCCGAGTATCTTGTCATAGGGGCATTGTGAGAAGATGAGGATAGCGCCGTTCGGCTTGACGACGTGTTTCACCGCCGACCAAAACTCCGGCAGGGGCAGCGGCGCGTCCCAAAAGTTGCGGGTGGTGCCGTAAGGCGGGTCAGTCAGGAGCATATCCACCGAGCCGGGCGGCAGGGCCGCAAGGCCCACGATCCCGTCCACTAAGTAAAGGTTGTTTGGCTGGTACTCTGACCTCGGGACATAATGTCCCGAGGCGCTACCGTTCGGCATTTTTAGCCCGGCCCGCTTTCGCCGGTTCGGGCAGGGCAGCGTTATGCGCCGCCGCCTGTTTTCCCGCCTTGTCCAGCTGCCCGGCAATGCGGGACGGCGCTTTGCCGTCAAGGGCGGCGGCGCGGGCCTTGAGCTTTTCCACGGCGGCGTAATAGGCGTCTGTCACGGTGTCCGTCAGCCGTTGTTTCATATCCCCGTCCTTGATCCAGGCGGTCGGGCTGTATTTCCCGTTGCCAATGGCCTTGCTCGGCATACCGACAAATACGTTGCCGGCCTCGCCCTGCAGCACCTTAAAATCCGTGACCGTCAACGCGCCGTTAAAGGTCACGTTCGCAAAGCCCAAAAGGTTTTTCTGCGGCACGACAGGCCGCACCGCCGCGGCCATAGTCATGGGCGGGGCAGCTTCCGCGGCCGCCGCCGCGTTTGTTCTGTTTTCACTCATATATGATAAATCCTTCCTTGAAAATTTTTCTATGAGAACACGCTTTTGGCGATCGTCCCCGTCTTAAAGAGCGTGAAGCACAAAAGCACCGTGAAGCCGACACACGACCATACCGCGCTTATGGGATCGCCGCTTATGGCAACGCTCTGCACCAGCACCGCGTAAATGGCAACGCACACCATGATCAGCAAGCCCTGAAAGCCCACGGCCAGCAGGGATTTCAAGTAGTTCTGTCCCATGCTTCCCAGTTCGCGGCTTGTGAGCGCCGCAAGCGGGAGCGGCGCTAAGCTGGTGTGTAAAAATATCTCCACCATGCGTCCGTAGATGATCACGAACACCACAATATTCAGCGCGATCACGATGATCCCGATGACCAGCGATTGGAGCCAAAGGCCCAGCAGGGGGCCTAAGTCCATCGTCTCCAGCGAAGCCCGGAACGTGTCCAGCATACCGGGCGTCACGTCCGTGCTCTCGGAGATGATCCCCGCCGCGCTGTTGACCACCGATTGCGATACGTCGAAAATCCCCATGACGATATTGAAAGTATTGGAGAGGATCAGCACCGCAATCATCGTTTTGAACACCCATTTGAAAAATATCCAGGTATCCATCTCATGGAGATTGCTGCGCTCCACGATCAACTGTATAAGCTCCCAGGTCATGACGAACGTGAGCAACAGCCCCGCGATTGGTAAAACGACCGTTTCGGAGAGCGTGCGAATGAGGGCGAAAACACCGGGATTAAAAGCGCCCGGTGTTTGCCCCACCTGTGACGCGATCGCTCCGACCTGGGCGTTTACGTTGTCGAAAAGCCC
>JAISDV010000177.1 GCA_031264545.1 Oscillospiraceae bacterium
CAAGCTTCCCGACCATGTCCCGAACCGCCTGAATACGGGCCTTCTGATCCGCCACAAACGCTTCGGCGCTTTCTTCAACGCCGAAAATCCTGCCGATATCGAGGATTTCCCGATACTGCTCGTCCAGCGTAGTGGCAGAGTTTACATAGACGGTCATGCCATATTGGGCAACCTCCTCAATGTTACAGCCGGAATCACCGATTTCCCAGTCCAGAGCATAAATGAAATCCGCACCGCTGGAGATGATCGCTTCACGGGTTGCCGGGCCGTAATTGAGCTGCGGAATATTCGACACGGCTTCCTCATATTCGGGGAGAGGACCGCGGCTATGGTTGATCAGGGACCTGCCGACGACGCAGTCGCCAAGGCCGAGCGCGACAAACAGCTCTGTGCAGTTGGGGCCGAGGGTCAGAACCTTTTCGGGTTTTTTCTCTAATGTCACTTCCCTGCCGTAGTTATCAAGGGTCATGGGATAGGCGCCCGCGGCATCGGCCTGAGCGGACGGTTCCCCACTGGTTTGAGCAGGGGGCGTCTGTCCGCCGCAGGCCGCCAGGGTCGCTGCCGCCAGCGCGCAGACAAGAAGCAGGGCAAATAGCTGGTTTGTCGCGTTTTTCATACTTTTCCTCCATAAATTACCTGTCATTTGAGTCTTCCTTTATTTCCGCAGGCAAGAATGTAATCGCTGTCTTGCCTGTAATCGGATGTTTGCCAACAGAGCTGCGCACGCCGTATACCCCATAAATATTTTCCGGGGTAAACACCTCTTCCGGCGTGCCGCGCAGCACAATCCTTCCGGCCTTCAGGACATACAGGCGGTCACAGTAAAGCGCGGCCATATTCAGGTCGTGGATCGCCGAGAGGACCGTGACCTTGAGCCGTTTGATAAAATCAAAGACCTGCATCTGATAGCTGATGTCCAGATGGTT
The DNA here is from genome assembly GCA_031264545.1 of Oscillospiraceae bacterium. Lineage (GTDB taxonomy): Bacteria > Bacillota > Clostridia > Oscillospirales > Oscillospiraceae > UBA2658. The sequence continues at coordinate 927 of JAISDV010000177.1, forward strand.
GGTCGGTTCGTCTAAAATGAAAAAGTCACTTTCCTGCGCGATGGCGCGAGCAATGATGACGCGCTGTTTCTCTCCGCCCGAAAGATTCAGGTAGTTTCGCTTTGCCATGTCCTCCATGCCCAGATGCGCCAGGGCATGCTTGACAATATATTTATCATACGCGTTGTCAATGTCAAAAAGCCTTTTATGGGGACTGCGCCCCATGGCCACAATTTCTTCCACAAGAAAATTGAACGGCACATCATTTTCCTGCCCCACGACGGCAAGCTTCAGCGCAGATCTCTTATGGCTCATTTTCAACAGATTTTCGCCGTCCAGAGTGATCGTTCCCCTGTCGGGCGTCAGCGCCCGGTAAATATTATTCAGCACCGTAGATTTGCCGCTGCCGTTTGGGCCGATCAGGCCGATAAATTCACCTGCCTCCACGTGGAGACAGACATTGTCGGCAGCTTCGCATTCCCCGTAAGAAAAGGTCAGGTTTTCAACCTGCAACCGCATATTTTTCTCTCCCTTAGAACCTGAATTAACAGTATGAATACAGGCTCTTACTTTTTCTCTTTGGTATTTCTTTTCAGCAGCCAGATAAACAGCGGTCCGCCGATCACCGCCGTCAGGATACCGACTGGAAGCTCCTCCGGCGCGATCACCATTCGCGCGGCAACATCGACCCATACGACCAGAATGGCCCCGAGCAGCGCAGAAAGCGGAAGCACCTTCCGATGGTCCCCGCCCACGAGCAGGCGCGTAAAATGCGGCACCATAAGCCCTACGAATCCGATGGTTCCGCTGACTGCGATGGTAACGCCGGCTATCAGGGAGGCAAGCAAAACCAGCAGCTTTTGCAGCCGGCGCACATTGCAGCCGAGCGCAATTGCGCTTTCGTGGCCCAGAAGCAGCAGGTTTAGCCCGCGATAGTTGAGCATCAGAACGGCCAGACAGATCAGCAGAACGACCAGCGGCAGCTGCAGATACGCCCATTTTGCGCCCGCCAGGCTTCCGGACATCCAAAACTCGGCATTGTGCAGGCCCAGCGCATTCGGCGCGCTGAGCTTGATAATACTGGTGACGCCGTCCATAATCATGGAGATCGCCACACCTGACAGGAGGAGCTGTGTGATATTGATCCGGCCGCGCACACGGGAAATGACATAAACAAAAACAATGGTGATCGCCGAACCGATGAATGCGCTGATGGATAAGGAATAGGCGCCCAAAAAAGAAAACGCGCCGAAAAGCATACCCAGTGTTGCAAAAGCGGCCGCGCCGGAGGAGACGCCAAGAATAAACGGATCGGCCAGGTGATTGCGAACCAGCGCCTGCATCGTCACGCCGCAGACGGCAAGAGATGCGCCCACGATCATGCCGAGACAAACGCGCGGCAAGCGCAAGCCAAGCACAATGTTTTGATCGAGCGTTTCCCATGTCTGAGAAATATAACGGCCAATTCCCGGGATACGGCTCAGAAGTATTTTCGCTGTTGTCCCCGGCGCTACAGACACGGGCCCAAGCCCGGTCGCCAGAAGCGCCGTAGCGATTGCCACAATGACCAGAAGAATGATGATCAGCGGCATGTTGGGTTCTGCGCGATTGAAGCTTTTCTTGAAGGCGCCCATGATGCGTACCTCGCTCGAAAACGAAAAAATATGCGGAATTTGAAACGCGCTCTATCACGGGCAGCCGCCCGCTAGTGTCAATCACACAGTAAGCGTAACAAAGAAAGCTTGGTATTGTAAGCCTCCCCAGGGGTTGTTTTTTTGCATAAAAAGCAGAAAAACAACCTGACCCGAAGTGTACGCACCCGAAGAAGGGTTGCGCGTTTGCATATTCCCGTTGTTTTTGCCGCTTGGCCGTGCTATACTCATTGTGGTGAGTTTTGCGGATTTTGCCGCGCTTGCCGGGGACGTTTTCACCCGTTTTATGAAGGAGCGGAGCATTATGACTGACAAAGCGCACGGCAAGAAACGCGGCTTACTGATCGGTACAGGTCTGACCGTAGTTGGCTTGGTTGCGGCCTCATGCCTCTTTTACAGGTTCGTGATTACAGCCGATAAGACCCTGTCACCCTCAAAAGACTATCAGGCTTCGTTCAACCGGCTCTCTAATACCATAACAGTGGAGCAGTTGAGCACCGGCGCAAAACGGCATACGGCCGAATGTTACGACCCGGACTTTTTTTGGTCGCCTGACAGCCGATACCTTGCTGTAAATATTTCGTACGCGAATGGCGCCCGCAGGGCGGAAATAAAGGATTTGGTGCACAATAACACAAGCTCAACGCTTACAAAATCGGGTATTCAAGATGGGTTCGAAGACACACGCACGCATAATCAAGATGACTATGCGTGCATTGAGATCACAAAATGGCTGGATAACCGATATGTGATTATTGAATTCTCATGGCCTTCCGACACACCGGGGGAAAACATAGCCGGCTGGTGCGTGTATGATTGTACTTCACGCACGGTCACGGAGTTGGCCGCCGCCAAATGATGGAAAGCCGCTATTCCGGCATTGACCTGCCGCCGCGTTATGCGCTCTGAGCAATTCGCTCCGGGCGGGAACACCGCCGGACTTTGCGGCGTCATAGGATTGACACCTGAGATTGACGGTGATAAAATTACGAAAACGCATTTTGACGATGCAAAAACTGTATGGAATAATGGCAGGCTTCTGATAATGCTAAAGTCTGCCCTTACCATGTTATCGGAGGTCCTATGAAAAGACGTAAGCAGGACGGCGTATACTTCTTCTGGTCGGCATCCATCGTTATCTGCATGCTCATCGCCCTTTTTACACTCGGCTTTGCCTCCTGCAAAAAGGGGACGCCGGCCGCATCTCCCTCCGCCCCCGCATCCGAATCGCCCGAGCCCTCTCCTACCGCTACGGGAGAACCGCCGGAAAGCAACACGCCCGACGTCACGGAATCCCCCGCCGCGCAGAATACGGGCGCCCGGCTGGGCGAGACGGCGGACCTGGGCCAGGAATACATCGATAAGTTCATCTTCCTCGGCGACAGCACGACCTATGGCCTTGGCTATTACGATGTGGTGGCCGACTCTCAGGTCTGGACGCCTGAAAACGGGACGCTCACGCTTGCCTTCTGGAGCACGGTAAAAATCGTCTATCCGGACGACGGCACCGAGATTCCCATTAATGAGGCATCGGCGAAAAAACAACCGGAATATCTGATGATCACCCTGGGTGTCAACGGTGTTTCCTTTATGGACGAAACATACTTTACAGAGGAATATACAAAGCTTGTTCAGGCCGTTCAGGAGACAAGTCCCGACACCAGGATCATTCTCAACTCCATCTACCCCATATCGGCCGCTTACCCTGCCGAAAACGGGATAACAAATGCAAAGATCGAAGCGGCCAAGGGCTGGATCGAGCGAATCGCAAACACACTCGGTGTCCGTTATCTGGACAGCGCCAGCGTTCTCAAGAACGAAAACGGCGCCTTACCTGAAACCCTCAATAACGGCGGCGACGGTCTGCATCTCAATACGGACGGCTTTAATCTTGTCATCAACTATATCCGGACGCACGGCTATCAATAAGCCGCGTCCGGCGGAACAACAGAAAAGGACTGGACGACTTACTATGAAAAAGAACGCACTTGTGCTAATCTCCGCAATTGTGGCCCTTTCCCTGCTTGCCGGTTGCGGCGGCTCCGCCAAGGTCAGGGACGATGTCGACGTCGGCGAGCTTTCTGCCGCGCTCGCGGCCAACATCGGCGGCGACGGTCTCGCCCCTGTTTCAGACGGCTACTACGCCGGCGCCATGAAGATAGACGTGACGGATTTTGCCGGCTACGACGTGAAGGTCAACGCCAATAACGCCGACGAAATCGGCGTTTTCAAGGCCGGCGACGCCGCCGGCGTCGCCGACGTTAAACAGGCGGTAGAGACATACATCCAGATGCGCAAGGATACCTGGATGACGGAATACATGCCCGAGCATCGCCCGAAGCTCGACGCCGCCGAGATCAAAACACTCGGCAATTATGTGATGTACGCCATACTGTCCGACGACGCGAGAGAAGCCGTTTTCAGCGCCATTGAAAAGCAGCTGACTGCCTGAGACCGCGTCT
>JAISDV010000188.1 GCA_031264545.1 Oscillospiraceae bacterium
ACTGCCGGACGGCAGCGCGGTACATTACCTGTACTATGACCGTGTGATAACGGATGTGAACTATGACAGTAACGGCGGCACGGCGATCATTGTCAGGAGCCGCCTGTACTACGGCGGGACGTTCGCCAGTTTCCCGGTCACCACACGCACCGGCTACACCTTTGCGGGCTGGTATACAGGCATCAGCGACGCGTCCCAGCGCGTCACGCTTGGCATGGCGATAAACGCCATTAACCCTGATATTAAGACCGCGCTCACGCTGTACGCCCACTGGACACCTAATCCCCCACCGCCACCGCCAAGCGGCCCCATAAGTCCGCCGAAACCTGAACCACAGACGCACTATGCCTACATTGAGGGGCGCGACGACGGGCACATACATCCCGAAGCAAACATCACCCGCGCCGAAACTGCCACGATTTTCTACCGCCTGCTTTCGGACACCGACCGGACGCGGTATTCGTCTGTTATAAACAGCTTTCCGGACGTTACACCCGACGCATGGTATAACCGGGCGATCTCCACGCTGGCGAGCATGGGAATCCTCAAAGGCTACGACGACGGCACATTCAAGCCGGACGGTACGATCACCCGCGCGGAATACGCCGCAATCGCCGCACGATTTGGCAAGGCCGGGAGTACCGTCGCCGTTGATGTGCAGTTTACTGACATTTCCGGCCATTGGGCCGCGGCGGAAATACTGGCCACCGCGCACAGCGGCTGGATCGTCGGTTATGAGGACGGAACCTTCCGGCCTGAAAACAATATCACCCGCGCCGAAGCCATCACGCTCACAAACCGCGTCCTCAACCGTGTGCCGCAAAGCCTCAGCGACCTGCTGCCGGGAATGAAGCGATGGCCGGATAACGCCGACACGAACGTATGGTACTATCTGGCGGTGCAGGAGGCCACGAACAGCCACAGCTATCTTGCCACCGATAGCGGCGAAAAGTGGGTAGAGCTATTATCATACCCGGTAAACTAAAAAAGCCGATTTTACCTAAAACCGGCAGTTAATAAAAGACAGGGGAGAGCAGTTTTTAGCTGCTCTCCCTCTTCAAAGGAGGCTCTTAAGCTTATGAAAAAAACCTTTGTGGCGCGCGTCGGCCCGAAGCTGTTCCGCTGCTATATTATCCTGATGGCGCTCGTTATATTCTCGCTTTGCTTCACGCCGGCCGCGCGCGCTGTTGACGATATGTGGGTGGTCGCGGACAGGATCATCAAAGACGTCTATGAGAAAATCGCGGGCATCTCGACCGTGCTGGCCGGGCTCATGTCGGCCGTCGCCGTCGTCGGCGCGAAGCTCTCAAATAACCAGCACAAGGTAGACCAGGCGTGGGATTGGCTCCGCCGAATATGGATCGCGTGGGCGATCATTAACGGGATTGGGGCTTTCCTGGCCTATGTCCGTCCGATGTTCCAAGGGCTCAACACCCTTTCTTAGCTGTTTTTGCTTCCGTGCACTTTTCCGCAAGCACTTCTCTCACGGAGACAAACTTCCAGCTCTGCCTAAACAAGATCAGTATCCATAAAAGTCATGTTCATTCCTCTTTTGTAACAGGCGGCTTGATATGCTCTGCTATAAATTTGGCAACGGTCATAATAACTGGCTTCTCGACGTCAACATCATCAAAGTCCTTATCGCCTGTAACGAGCACGTCAATACCTTCGAGAATGGCGGTATACAGAATGGGAGCGTCACACATGTCGCGGATTTCAAACAGCCCGGATGGGATATGTTTCGGCGAATACACCAGGGTGAAAGACAGCGTTGTCAAAAATTCATCCAATTCGCGGACTTTTTGTGGAAACTTCAGCATTACTACATGCCGCAGCTCGTCTATAACATAGTCTGATAGCACCAACTCATGATTTGACACAATGTGATCTGTCATCGTGTAAATTTGTTTACTTTGAAAGACAAACGCTGATACGAGGATGTTTGTGTCAAGCATCACTCTCATTGCTTTGCACCCAACGCTTCCTGCGGATTTCTTTTACCATAGCCACTACATCGTCGTCATTTTCTAAACCGAGCTTTTCGGCCTCTCCTCTGAACGCCTGGCCAATCTTTTCAAATGCCATCATAGTAGGGTTGACCATGATCACGCCCTCCGGCTTCTCAATGAATAACAGTTTATCTCCGTCCTTTATCCCTAAACGCTTGCGTATCGAAACGGGAATAGTGACCTGTCCCTTACTTGTTACTTTCGCCAGTTCCATAACAACGCCTCCTTACATTCCTTACTATTAGTATAGCCATTCAGCCGGCATAATGCAAGCGAACTTCGTAAAATCTTTGGCCGCCCTCAGCAAAAGGCCGCAGTATTAAAGCCGCTGTCTTGCAAACCAACAGGGTTTTATTGACGACCTTCATAAAATCACGCCATTGAACAATCGCAGAAATGATATTCAAACTATACACAAGCATCTCCAAAAACACAACAGGAAGAGAGGTGACGGATTATTCTTGAAGATATATTCCAGGGACTTGTGCAGTGGATCTACGGGATGGCGCTCGAGATCATCGAATACATAGCAAACGGCCTGCTGGATGTTTTCAGCATGGACCTGGACTACTTTGAGTCGGTCATTCCGGTCACAAGCGACATTGTCAACATCATTATAGCGGTCGGCTGGGCGCTGCTCCTCGGCAACCTTGTTTTTCAGGCCGCCAAGAGCATGATGTCCGGCCTCGGCTTTGAAGGCGAGGACCCGAAAACGCTGTTTACGCGCACCTTTGTCTTTGCCTTTTTTCTTCTTGCCAGCAGGCAGATCTGTGAAATGGGGCTCGGCATCTCGAATACGGCCGTCACGCTTTTACAGGTCCCGTCCAGCGTGAGCCTGACCCTGCCGGATGAAGACGTATTTTCCATAGGCGCGTCGTGGCTTTTGTCCATCATTGTCGGCGCTGTGCTCATGTGGCAGACCGTCAAGCTGTTCTTTGAAATCGGGGAGCGGTATTTTCTTGTCGGCCTGCTCACGATTTTATCGCCGCTGGCGTTTGCCGCAGGGGGCAGCAAAAACACGGGCGACATCTTCAAGGGCTGGGCGCGTATGTACGGCTCCATGTGCCTGATGATGGTGCTGAACGTGATCTTCCTGAAAATGTTCATATCGGCCATGGGATATCTTCCGTCCGGTCCGGAGGTCGTCCCCTGGCTTATTTTCATGGTAGCCATCGCCCGCGTAGCGCGGAAAATAGACAGCGCAGTCGCCAGGCTTGGCCTGAATCCGGCCGTGACCGGCGAGGGGCTGGGAAGCCGCATTCCCGGAATGCTCTCTTACATGGCAGTCAGGACGGTCGTTTCCAGCATCACCCGCACAGCCGGCAGCGCGGCTGGAAGGGCAAAGGCCCCTCCGGGCAGCGCGCCGCCCAAGACGCCGAACACTTCAAACGCAGGAAACAGGACCGGCGTTTTCAACCACAGCAGCGCGAATAACAGCAGCGCCACGCAGAATACGTCAAACGCGCAAGCTTCAAACAGCGCGTCGGCAAACAACAGCACGGCACAGCAGTCGAAAACGCAAAATGCGGTCCGTTCAGGCTCCGCGGCCGTTCCCGCGGCGGACGCTGCGCCGGCTGCCATCAAGCAGGCTTCCGCGGGATTGCCGTCAGGGTCTCCGGCCGGCGCCGGGGTCCGCGGCATGGCAGGAACAGAGCAAAACCATTCCGTTCACCAGCAGACGAAAGCATCACAGACCAACAATAACGCGCGCCGCAGCTCCGTCACACAGTCCGGACCGCCGCGAGGCCATACTTTCCATCCATCTGGCTCCGCGGGAATGGCGGCAAATTCCGGCGTTTCCATGCCCGGCCGAAACAGCGCCCAGCCGGTTCATCCTCCGATCCCGCGTTCACAGCCGGCCGGGCAGGGCGTGACAGCCGGCATTGCGGGCGCGGCTTCGCAGGGAGAGCGCGCGGTTCAGCGTCCGGCACGGTTCTCTGCTGTTCCCCCGGGCGCGGACAACCCCACGTTGAGAGGGGCGGCCCAGGGCATGGCAGGAACGGCAATCGGCGGCCTGGGTACGGCTCCGCAGGGAGAGAGCACGGTCCAGCGTCCGGCGCGGTTCTCCGCTGCCCCTCCAGGCACAGACCATACCGTGTTGAGAGGCACAGCCCCGGGCATGGCAGGAACGGCGGCCAACACTCCGGGCAGTACCGGCAGTCCAAGTGCGCGGCAGGGCGGCACGAATATCAACGCCCAGGCACAGACCAATCTCAACGCAGACCAGAACGGCTCGCGGCATGAGTTTTACGGTTCAGCCGGGCGCGGCGCGCCCGCTTCCCGAAGATCGGAGGCGACACCCGCCAAAAACGCGGCGGCCCAGGCAAGCACCGCCCCAGGTTTCGCGGGAACGGAGCCCCGGCGAAGCGCGGCAGCGCCGGACAAGACGCAGGCTGCGCGAAACAGCGCCGCCGCTCCGGCGCCGAACGCGGCGGGCCATGTCCATGCTGCTGCCCCTGGGGGCGGCAGGGACCGCCCCACGATACCCGAGACCCCGCTCTCCGGCGGAAACCAAGCGGCAAGGCAGGAAAACGGTCCGCCGCGAGGGACGGAAACCAGCCGCATCTCGAACCGGCCCGCGTCCGGCGCCGCAGGAAGAGCGGCAGCAGCCCGTGAATCGGGGCCGGTCAGGAAGCCGGAGCTGTCTCAAAACAGACTGCCCGCTATCGGGCAGGGCACAGCGCGGATCTCCGGCATCGGCAACGCGCCCAAAAGGGCGAAGAAGAAGAACCGGAAGGGCAAAGGCGGGAGAAATGAAAAATAGGAAAGGCGGATTATACTGATGAGCAACAATCATAGCGGGCGTATCGCCCTCGCCGCCGCCAATATCGCGCGCGGCGTGGCGTCCGGCGGCATACACGGCGCGGCAGCCGGGGCAATACGCTCGTTTCTCCCCGAAATCATTAAGACCGCGGTCATACTGGCCGCGGCCGCCCTGTTCCTCCCTCTGCTTATTTTTACGGCGATTCCCAATATCATATTCGGATACGACAGCTCCGTACATGAGGAAATCATTGAATTTACGAACAAGGCGCGCGCCGTCGACGCCGCGTACCGGCAGATCGACGCCTACAATCAGGAGGGTCTTGAAAGCATTGTTGCGGCGTGCCGCGCCGCCTATACCGGCGGCGATGGCGAGGGATTCGACGATATAGAACTATCCTCCGTTGTGGATAATACGGATCTCTACTGGCTGATTGCCATAACGTCCGTAGCCTACCGCCAGGACTTGAACGTCATGGATGCGGGCACCATCAAAAACGCGGTCATAAGCAAGCTGACATATTCGGCTCAAATCATACCGTACATCATCGGTGAGGGAGACGAAGCCGCGGAATCGCGCGTTTTGCAAATAAGCATAAGCGATCTGGATCCCGCCAAGCTGATGGAAAAGCACAATTTCACGGAAGAAGAGCGCAATTGGGCCAGGCTGCTCTACAACACGCTCTACCGGACAAGCCCGCAGCATGAGTATGACGGCTACCGGGTCCCCGGCGAAGCCCTTTCCGACGAACGTTTCGCCGCCATGCTTGCAGAAGCGGAAAAATACCTGGGCTACCCTTATGTTTGGGGCGGCTCAACGCCGGCGACATCTTTTGACTGCTCCGGATATGTTTGCTGGATCATCAACCGGTCCGGCGCCGGCAGCGTGGGGCGAACGACCGCACAGGGACTTTATAACCTCTGTACGCCGGTTTCACGGGCGGAAGCAAAACCCGGGGACCTCGTGTTTTTTGAGAAAACCTATCAAACGCCGGACACTGTAACGCATGTCGGCCTGTATGTGGGCGAGGGTATGATGATAAACGCGGGCAACCCCATCAAATACGAAAGCATCGACTCACCGTACAGAGCCGGCCATTTCTACGCCTTCGGGCGTCTCCCGCCCTATGGATAACGTGAGATATATGCGTCTCCTGCGGATGAAATTCCGGATCACAGCACAGGAGCTCGCGGACGCCGCCGGCGTATCGCAGCAGTATATCAGCGATATAGAGCTCGGCAGGTACGGTCGCAATGCAAGCTGCGGACTTTTAATGCAAAAGGCGTTTGAAAAGGTCATAGAACAGAGAAGCAGGCAGGTTTCCGAGTTGTCGGCGGCATTCGCCGTTTACCGGGACCGCCTGCTCGATTATACCGCGGAGGACAGCTATGAATTATGAAATCTATTATATTCCCGCGAACTTTACGGACGCGGGCCGGTTATTCGGGGTCTTCGAGATACGCAACGCGATCGAGGCCGTCATTCTGGGTGTGCCCACGTTGTTTTTGTGCGCGTATTTCCTGCCGTTTACCCTGACGGCAAAAATCATTGTGACGCTGGTAGTCTTCGTGCCGGTCGCGGGCTTCGCCCTGATCGGCATCAGCGACGACAGCCTTTCGCGGTATGTCAAGGCGTGGTGGGTCTGGCAGAAACAGAAAAGAATTTTAACGTACAGAGGAGAGGTGGATTACCGTGGGTTTGAAAGAGCTTATTTTCGG
>JAISDV010000122.1 GCA_031264545.1 Oscillospiraceae bacterium
TGATCTTGGGGCCGAACAGCCCCGCCACGCTCGCCACTGCCGACAGCAGCAGGGCGGCGGCCATTTTGCCCTCGACATTGGTGCCGATGGGCAGGCCGAATTCCTCACCGAGGGTCGCGCGGATGGAGGGCGCGGTCTGGACGATGACGCGTTTTTCGGGGTCGGCAAGGGCCGCCCAGACCTCGTCAGTCTGATCCTTTTCACGGAGCGCGCCGGTAGGGCAGGCGACGATGCACTGGCCGCAGGAGACGCAGGCCACGCTGTTCAGCGGCGCGTCGAAGGCTGAGCCGATATGGGTATCGAAGCCGCGTTTGTTCACGCCGATGACGGCCGCGTCCTGCAGCTTGTCGCAGACGGCGGTACAGCGGCGGCAGAGGATGCACTTGGCGTTGTCCCGCACCATATGGGTCGCGGATTCGTCAAGAGTCGAGGGCGTGACGGCGCCGTCATAGACGCCCTCGTCGTCAACGCCGTAGTCCTTGCAGAGCTTCTGCAGCTCACAGGAGCCGGAGCGCACGCAGCTCAGGCACTCGCGGCGGTGGTTTGAAAGCAGGAGCTGAAGGTTCGTTTTGCGGGCGTCGAAGACGCGCTTTGAGTTGGTAACGACCTCCATGCCCTCGCTGACCGGGAAAACACAGGCCGCGTTGAGCTTGGGCGAACCCTTGATTTCAACGACGCACATGCGGCAGGCGCCGATTTCATTGATGTCCTTCAGGTAGCAGAGAGTGGGAATGTCGATATGCGCCTCACGGGCGGCCTGAAGAATTGTTGTGCCTTCGGGAACGGATACAGGCAGCTTGTTTATTTTAAGATTGATCATTTTGGCTTCCATATCAGGTTCCTCCTCTCCTTATCTCCTGTATATTGCGGCAAATTTGCAGCTGTCGATGCAGGCGCCGCACTTGATGCACTTGGCAGTGTCGATAACATGGGGCTTTTTGAGCTCGCCGGAGATGGCGTTTGTCGGGCAATTGCGCGCGCAGAGCGTGCAGCCGCGGCACTTTTCGGGGTCGATGGTATAGCTGAGCAGCTTTTTGCAGACGCCGGCGGGACAGCGCTTTTCGCGCACATGCGCATCATACTCGTCACGGAAATAGCGCAGCGTGGACAGAACGGGGTTCGGCGCCGTCTGGCCGAGGCCGCAGAGGGCGTTTTCCTTGATGAAATAGCAGAGGCCTTCGAGCGTATCGAGATCCTCCGGCACCGCCTGGCCGGCGGTGATCTTCTCTAGGATCTCCAGCATACGCCGGATTCCGACACGGCAGGGCGTGCACTTTCCGCAGCTCTCGTCGACGGTGAATTCGAGGAAGAACTTTGCGATGTCGACCATACAGTTGTCCTCGTCCATGACGATCATGCCGCCGGAGCCCATGATCGAGCCGATGGCCGTCAGGTTGTCGTAGTCGACGGGAATATCGAGATGCTGGGCGGGGATGCAGCCGCCGGAGGGACCGCCGGTCTGCACGGCCTTGAACTTTTTGCCGTCGGGGATTCCGCCGCCGATCTCCTCGATGATCTCGCGCAGGGTCGTACCCATCGGGATCTCGACAAGGCCGGTATGGTTGATCTTGCCGCCGAGAGCGAAGACCTTCGTGCCCTTGGACTTCTCGGTGCCCATGGCGGCGAACCAGTCCGCGCCGTTCAGGATGATGCGGGGAATGTTCGCGAGTGTCTCGACGTTGTTGATGATGGTGGGTTTTCCGAACAGGCCCTTGACTGCCGGGAAGGGCGGGCGGGGGCGCGGGTCGCCGCGCCTGCCCTCGATGGAGTTGAGCAGCGCCGTTTCCTCGCCGCAGACGAAAGCGCCCGCGCCGAGACGGATATCCACGTCGAAGTCAAAGCCGGAGCCGAGGATATTCCCGCCCAGCAGGCCGGTTTCACGCGCCTGGGCTATGGCAATGCGCAGACGCTTGACCGCGATGGGGTACTCCGCGCGGACATAGATGTAACCGTGGGACGCGCCGATGGCGTAGCCCGCGATGGCCATGGCCTCGAGGATGCAATGGGGATCGCCTTCGAGCACGCTGCGGTCCATGAACGCGCCGGGATCGCCCTCGTCCGCGTTGCAGCAGACATATTTTTCGCCCGCGGGCTGTGCCGCCGCGAATTTCCATTTGGTGCCGGTGGGGAAACCGCCGCCGCCGCGCCCGCGCAGGCCGCTGTTAAGTATCTCGGCAACGACGTCCTCCGGCTTCATTTCAGTCAGCACCTTGGCCAGCGCCATGTAGCCGTCGTAGGCCACGTATTCGTTGATGTCCTCCGGATCGATAACGCCGCAGTTCTGGAGCGCGACGCGCTTTTGCTTGCGGTAGAAATCAGTGCTGTCGAGACTGAGGATGGTGTCCTCCGCGACGGTTTCGGTGTAAAGCAGACGCTTGACGAGACGTCCCTTGAGCAGATGCTCGGTGACGATCTCCTTCACGTCCTCCGCTCCGACCTGGGAGTAGAACGCGCCTTCGGGATAGACGACGACCACGGGGCCGAGCGCGCACAGGCCGAAACAGCCTGTTTTGATAACCTTTACCTCGTCGCCGAGGCCGGCGGCGGCAAGCTCGGACTCAAAAAGCGTATAAAGCTTATCGCTGCCCGAGGAATGGCAGCCGGTGCCTCCGCAAACGAGGATGTGAGAGCGAACCATTTATTTTTACCTCCTATTTTGCATTGGCACCGATGGTGTACTCGACCACGGGCGTGCCGTTGACCACGTGCTGCGCGACGATTCTGGGAACCTTTTCCGGCGTCACGTAGACATAGGTCGTTTTTTCGCCGCCTTCGCCGTAGATCTCGACCACCGGCTCGAACTGACAGATGCCGATACAGCCGGTCTGGGCCACGACGACGTCCGTGAGCTTGCGGGTCTCGATTTCCTTGATAAACGCGGCAAAGACGGGACGCGCGCCCGCCGCGATACCGCAGGTCGCCATGCCGACGACGACCCGCATCCGGTGCCCGCCGTCCTTACGGACACCGATTTTGGTTTTCATTTCGTCGCGCAAGGCCTGTAGTTCTGCTAAACTCTTCATCTTGGGCTTCCTCCTGTGTCAGTGGATCCGCGCGGAGCGGATCAAATTGTTGAATCAGTTCCCCGGGCCGAAAGCAGCGCCGAGGTGTTTTCCGCCAAAAATTCACGGATGAATCCGGAGACCTGGGGGTCGTTAAGCGCGATCCCGTCGAGAATACGGCGGAAATCCCGCGTGTCCAGCTGCATCTCGCTGTCTTCAAAGCGGCGGGTATAGACAAAATCGATATGGGGATTCGCGTGGATGAGCGCCGCTACCGTCTCATTGATGTCGCCGAGCGGCATCAGATCAACGCTTGAAGCGATAAAGTCTGCCCGGACGGCCGTGCCCTGTCCGGGCGCGCTGTCTATCTCGAAACTGCCGCCCGTCAGCTCCGCGGCCATTTTGAAAAAAGGCACACCAAGGCCGACTCTGCGGGTGGTACGGGTGGTGAAGAAGGGATCTGTCACGTTCTTCAGCTGTTCCGGCGTCATTCCGCAGCCGTTGTCCCTTATCGTAACGGAGAGGCGGTCCGCGCCGGACTGCTCGGTGATCGTTATTTCGATCAGCGACGCGCCCGCGCGCACGGCGTTTTCCGCGACGTCCAGAATATTCATGGAAAGCTCCTGCATCATGGGCTTGCCTCCGAGGTCCGGTGTGTGAATCCGGCGCGCACAGTCTCAGAACCTGTATTCCGCGTTCTGAATTCAGGTTCTTAGTCGCATTTCTTAAGTATGCCGTCGATCTGATCCGGCGTGACCTTCCCGTAAACGTCCTCGTTGATGCTGAGAACGGGCGCCAGTCCGCAAGCGCCCATACAGCGGCAGGCGTCGAGGGAAAACTTGCCGTCGGCCGTACAGCCGCCGTCCTCAACGCCGAGCTTTTCCTTGATTTTGCTGTAGATCTCTCCCGCGCCCTTGACATAACAGGCGGTTCCGAGACAAACGGAAATGGCGTATTTTCCTTTTGGGCTGAAAGTGAACTGCGAATAAAATGTGGCCACGCTGTAGACGCTTTCGGGTGAAATATCCAGCTCGGAAGCGATGACCTCGAGCGACGCTTCCGGCAGATAGCCGTAGATTTCCTGAGCGGCCTGCAAAATCTGCACAAGCGAATGTCCGCCGTGCAGGGCCGCAATACTCTCACGCAGCTTTTTGTCCTGTTCGGGGGTCCCGACAGACGCAATGGTGCATGCTTTGCTTGACATTTGCGATTTCCTCCAGTTTTTTGAATGGTGTTTTTTATAACGAACGCTATAACAAAGCCGGGATTCCCCCGAAAGTTCGTTATAGCAGCGCTATTTTTGATGTCCGGAGCTGTTAGAACCAGTATACACAGCGGGAAACGCTGTCTGAGCGGACATTGTTCCGCCGCTCCGCGTTAAATTTCTTTGAAGTACATCAAGTATTCCCGCAAAAATTTGCCTTGCCCGGCGAAAAAATGTCCCGCTTATCCGCCATTCCCCGCTGTGTATACTGGTTCTAAAAACAGCCGTTTGTCATGGGTGCAGCTAAAGAATATTGGTCGTAACGGGATGTCAAAAGGTGTTCGCCATCTGCCGATTGTGCAAAAAAATAAACTGTGGTATAATTGAACCGGCTACGGGACTTGCCTTAAAATGTCTGCCGGCGGTCGGGGCGCGGCGCCTTTCGGTGCGGTGAACGGCTTCGCGGCCGGCCGAACATCAGCCATAAAAACAACTTTTTGTTTCGGAGGAACGAACGATGCTCATTAAGGAGATCAGGGATGCGCTTGGCGCAGAGCTTCTCTCAGGCGAGGACCTTCTTGATGTGGAGGTCCACACAGCCTGCGGCAGCGATATGATGAGCGACGTGCTCGCTTTTGTGAAAGACCAGGCCGTACTGATTACGGGCCTTCTCAACCAGCAGACGATAAGGACCGCCGCCATGATGGACATGGTCTGTGTCGTTTTCGTTCGGGGCAAGGTGCCCGGAACGGATATCATCGAGGCTGCGAGAGAGAACGGGATCGCCGTTCTTTCGACTGATCACCGGATGTTCACAGCCTGTGGGCTGCTGTATCAGGCGGGGCTGGACGGGGGTTGTCTGTAACATGAGCGAAAACGGCCTGCACTACCGTTTTATCGTCCCCGGGGACGATTTTGCACGGGCGGGGACGGCGTCCGGCGCGGTAAAAAAGACGCTTAAGCAGCTTGGGATCGCCCCGGAAACGGTCAGGAAATTTTCCATTTCCCTGTACGAGGGAGAAATCAATATGGTCATCCACGCGGGCGGCGGCGAGATCGACGTTTACATAGACGACGAGCAAGTCTCCGCGGTGCTGGTCGATCACGGGCCGGGTATTCCGGATGTGGGCCTTGCCATGCAGGAGGGCTGGTCGACGGCCTCCGAACAGGTGCGGGGGCTGGGCTTCGGGGCCGGCATGGGGTTGCCGAACATGAAAAAATATTCCGACGAGTTGGAGATCGACAGCGTCGTCGGCACGGGAACCACGGTCACGATCACAGTCAGGCTCGCGTAGAAAACGAACTCTGGAGGATGGAAATGTCTGAGTATTTTCACTCCGTGACGCTGGATAAGGATGCCTGCCGGGGCTGCATCACCTGCGTCAAGCGCTGTCCCACCGAAGCGATCCGGGTGCGAAACGGAAAAGCGCAGATCATCAGGGAACGCTGTATCGATTGCGGCGAGTGTATACGCGTCTGTCCCCATCACGCGAAGCACGCGATGACCGATCCGCTGAGCGGGACGGAAAGCTTCGCATATAAGGTCGTCCTTCCGCCGCCCTCCCTTTTCGGACAGTATAAGCGGCAGGAGGATCTGGAGCTGATACGCTCGGCGCTGCGCGGGCTGGGCTTTGACGCGGTTTATGAGGTCGCGGCCGCCGCCGAGCTGGTTTCGGACGCAACGCGCAGGCTCATCGAGAAAGGCGGTCTGAAAAAGCCGGTCATTTCCTCGGCCTGCCCCGCCGTACTGCGGCTGATCCGGATATGCTTTCCGAATCTCCTGGAAAATGTCCTGCCGCTCTCCGCGCCGATGGAGCTTGCCGCGCGCCTCGCGCGGCAAGAGGCGATGTGGGAGACCGGCCTGCCTGCGGAGAAGATCGGCATCGTGTTCCTCGCGCCGTGCCCGGCAAAGGTGACCGCTGTCAGAAATCCGATGGGAACGGTAAAAAGCGAGGTTGACCTCGCGGTTTCCGTGGGCGAAATCTATCCCGCGCTGCTCGCCGCGATGAACAAATGCGCCGAGAGCTACCCGGAGACGGACAGCGCCCAAAGCGGGCGCACGGGCTTAAGCTGGGGCAACAGCGGCGGCGAGGCCGGCGCGACCTTTACCGTCCGATATCTGGCGGCGGACGGGATCGAAAACGTCATAAACGTGCTGGAAGAAATCGAAGGCGACCGCCTGTCCGACCAGGACTTTGTCGAGCTGAGCGCCTGCCCCGCCGGCTGCGTGGGCGGCGTGCTGAATATCGAAAACCCTTACGTCGCCGCGACACGGATCAAGCAGCTGCGCAGTTACCGGCCCGTTTCCTGCAACAATATCGCGGGGGAGGAGATACCGGAGCTGCTGTGCTGGGACGCCGCTGTGGAGCCGGTCGCGGCAATGCGCCTCGACCCCGTGCCCGGGCAATCCCTCGGAATGATGCGCAGGATAGAAGAAATCTGGTCCCGGCTCTACGGGCTGGACTGCGGCTCCTGCGGGGCGCCCTCCTGCCGCGCGCTGGCGGAGGATATCGTGCTGGGCTATTCCACCGAGGACGCCTGTATCTATCTGCTCAAGGACAAGGTGGACGCGGTGCGGTCGAGCATGCTGTCACTGCGGATCGACAGCCGGGAAAAAAGCGCTGAAAAGGGCTGAAAGGAGCGATTATGAACATACAGGTCAGAGCGCTCTGTGAGACACTGGGCTGGGAGCTTGCTTCGGGTAGCGGCGAGCGCGGGATAACGGGCGGCGTCTACTGCTGCGACCTGCTCTCGCTCGTGATGGGCAGGGCGCCCGAGGGCAGCCTCTGGATCACCGTGATGGGGAACGTCAACGCCATGGCCGTCGCCGCGCTCGCGGACACCGCCTGCGTTGTCGTGGCCGAAGGCATGCCTGTCGGCGCCGAGACGCTCGAGGGGGCAAAAAAAGGCAATATCACCGTTTTGCGGACGAAACAGCCCGTTTTCGAGGCTGCGCTTTCCGCGGCCGCGGTGATGAAGCTGAGATAAAGGAGCAAAGGAGGCGGGGCCTTGCCGCGGTTTGCGTACGATCTGCATATACACAGCTGCCTGTCGCCCTGCGGAGATAACGCGATGACCCCGCCCAATATCGTCAACATGGCCGTATTGAAGGGGCTGGAGCTGATCGCGGTCACCGACCATAACAGCGCGCGCAACGCACGGGCCGTGATACGTGCCGCGCGGGGCCTGCCGCTGAAAGTGCTTGCGGGGCTCGAGGCGACCTGCGCGGAGGAGATCCACATGGTCTGCCTTTTTCCGGACGCGGATAAGGCGGAGGCGGCCGGCGCCTTTTTTGAAAAGCATCTGCCGCCTGTTGTGAACAGGCCGGAATACTTCGGCGAGCAGCTTGAGATGGACGAAAACGAGCGGATAAGCAGCCGGTTCCCTTATCTCCTGCCGAACGCGCTGGACATCTCGATCGACAGGCTGCCGGAGCTTGTGTGTGCTTTCGGCGGCTTCTGCTATCCTGCGCATATCGACAGGCAGTCGAACAGCATTCTGCCCGTTTTCGGCGGTATGCCCGACAGGCCGGTCTTCCAAACGGTCGAGGTATTCGATCCGGAGCGCTTCTTCAAGGCGAAGGAAAACCTGCATTTTCAGCACGCATACAGGGTCGTTACCTCTTCCGACGCGCACAGGCTTGCCGATATTTCGGAAAGGGCGCACTTTATCGAGCTTGAGCGGCCGGACTTTGAAAGCCTGCGACAGGTGCTTTGCCCGGAAATGTTGTAAAAACAGCAGCTCAGGCAAAAATCTGCTGTCCAGACTGTATTTTACTACAAAGAACCCCCAATGTCAAAGCTTGGGGAGTGGTGTAAATCACCAATTGATAATTTTGTAACAAAGACTAAAAACGTCCTTGGATATTGACAAAAAAACAACATATTTCATAAAACTTACCCGCGGATAGCCGCGAGCCTGCCCATGTGCGGACAAAAAGTTATGCAGCAACGCCTGCGGTTTTTTCATTACCCTCGTCAATGTCCGGCGGGAAGGCCCGGCGCCTGTTTCCCCTTGACAATCTCGGCCGCACAGGCTATAATTCAATTGTTAACAATTTAATTTGTAACAATTTAAAAAACCGGTAAGGAGCATACACGTGAAACTTTATGATTTTAACGTAAAAGACGCCGAAGGGAACACGGTGAGTCTTTCCGATTACAGCGGCAAGGTTCTGCTCATTGTCAACACAGCCACAGCCTGCGGATTGACGCCGCAGTACAGCGGCTTACAGGCGGCCTATGAAAAATACCGTGACAGGGGCTTTGAAATACTCGACTTCCCCTGCAACCAGTTTGCGCATCAGGCTCCCGGCACCAACGAAGAGATCGGCAGCTTCTGCACCGGGCGTTTTGGGATCACCTTCCGGCAGTTTGATAAAATCGCAGTCAACGGCGAGAACGAGAGTCCCCTCTTTACCTGGCTGAAAGCGCAAAAGGGCGGCATCGGCGGCTCAAGGATAAAATGGAATTTCACGAAATTCCTCATCGACAGAAACGGCAATGTCGCCGCCCGCTATGCGCCCGCTTCAACGCCGGAAAAAATTGAAAAAACTATCGCGTTTCTGGTGGGGAAATGAGGCGCGGCCATGAATTATGATATGCTGAAACTTGAAAATCAACTGTGCTTTCCGCTCTACGCGGCGGCCAATAAAATCGTGAACCGCTACAAGCCTCTGTTAGATGAGGTCGGCCTGACCTACACGCAGTATATTGTGATGATGGTCCTGTGGGAGCGTAAAAGCGTCAGTGTGAGCGAGCTGGGCAAGCGTCTGTATCTTGATTCGGGAACGCTGACGCCGCTGCTCAAGCGGCTGGAAAGGAAAGGGCTGGTGCGGCGCGCGCGTTCCTCCGCCGACGAGCGCGTGGTCAACGTCTCCGTCACGGAGGCGGGAGACCTGCTGAAGGAAACGGCGAAGAATGTTCCCCTGCGGATGGGAAGGTGCCTGCCTTTCGTGCCGGAGGAGACACAGAGCCTTTACGCGCTTTTATACAAGCTGCTGGCCGGATTGGAGGGGGAATGAGCTTGACAGGTATCCAGCTGGAGCAATATTTGAGCGACGGCGTTAGCGCGATCATCGCGGACGCGCTGAAAGCCGCGCTTTCCAATCCCCGCGAATCCGGCTTTTTACTGAGCTTTTCAAAATGCGCTGCAGACGCCGCCAAACGCCGTCATGCGTTTGAAATGGCCGGCGAACACATCCCGCCGTTTTTGATCATGAGCATCACGGATGACTGCAATCTGCATTGCCCGGGCTGCTATGCCCGGAGTAACGCGGCGCGAAGCCGCGCGGGAGAGCTTCCGGCAGACGAATGGTCGCGGCTGTTCGACGAGGCCGCCGGGCTGGGCGTGTCCCTGATCCTCCTGGCCGGGGGCGAACCCTTGATGCGCCGGGACGTCCTGGAAAAAGCCGCCGGGCAAAAGCGAATCCTGTTCCCTGTGTTCACGAACGGAACGCTGTGGAATGCGGAATATATGCGTCTGTTCAATAAAAACCGCAATCTTATGCCGGTCATCAGCTTAGAGGGCGGTCTGACGCTGACGGATAAGCGGCGCGGCAGCGGCGTGTACGGCAAGCTTATGGAAACGCTGCGGGCGTTCGAACGGCAGAAGCTGCTGTTTGGTGTTTCCGTCACCGTAACTAACGAAAATCTGCAGCTCGTCACCGGCGAAGCGTTTCAGGCCGGCCTGCGCGACGCCGGGTGCAGCATCGTGTTTTTTGTGGAGTATGTGCCGGTGGAGTCGGATGAGCTGGCGCTGAACGACGACGGCCGCGCAAAGCTGGCCCGCCGCCTGCAAACGCTCCGAGCGCGGAATAAAGGACAGATTATGATTTCATTCCCCGGCGATGAAAGCGCCGGCGGCTGCCTGGCGGCGGGGCGCGGTTTTTTTCATATCAATGCCATAGGAGGCGCGGAGCCCTGCCCGTTTTCCCCTTACTCAGACACCAATATTCGCGGAATATCTTTGCGGGACGCTTTGAGGTCCCCGCTGTTCGCACGTCTGCGCGAATCAGGCCTGCTAAACGAGAAGCATATCGGAGGCTGTGCGCTGTTTGAAAAAAAGGAAACCGTTGAACGGCTGGCAAAGCGGCGTTAGAGGCCGATTGCAGGGGGCGGCGCGGAACAAAGCCCGCATGATAGGCCGCTTAGGGGTTTATCGTTGCTAAGACCATAATTTATTGCCGTGCCGCAGGCGTGAAAATTCACATTTTGTTTTATTTTCGGGCAGCCCAGTTTATTTTCAGTTTTTCAATAAGGTATACAGTTTGGCTCGCTGAAAGCATTTTCTGCGAGAAACCCAACGCTTAAAGGAGATATAGCCCGTGCTTCAAATTAAAAACATATGCAAAAAATATGTCACCGGAGACCTGACACAGCAGGCGCTGAACGGCGTCAGCTTCAACCTGCGCGACAATGAGTTCGTGGCCGTTCTCGGCCAAAGCGGTTCCGGCAAAACGACGCTCCTGAACATTATCGGCGGCCTCGACCGCTATGATTCGGGGGATATTGTCATCAACGACATCTCCACCAAAAAATATACGGACCGGGATTGGGACTCTTACCGGAATCATACCATCGGCTTTGTGTTCCAGGGCTATAATCTGATCCCGCACCAGTCGATATTGGCCAATGTGGAGCTGGCGCTCACCATTTCCGGCATTTCAAAGGGCGAGCGCAGGAGACGCGCAAAGGAAGCGCTTGAAAAAATGGGGCTTGGCGCCCAGCTTCACAAGCGGCCGAACCAGATGTCGGGCGGACAGATGCAGCGTGTGGCCATCGCCCGCGCGCTGGTCAATGATCCGGACATTTTGCTTGCGGACGAGCCGACCGGCGCGCTGGATTCCGAAACGAGCGTTCAGGTCATGGACCTGCTCAAGGAGGTTGCCAGGGACCGTCTTGTCGTTATGGTCACGCACAATTCCAATCTGGCCGACAAGTATGCCAACCGTATCATCAGGCTGCACGACGGAAAGATTATCGGCGACTCAAATCCCTATGAGATCGACGAGGCCGCGCTGGAGGCGCCGAAGCACCGGAACATGGGAAAAGCCTCCATGTCGATTGTGACCGCGCTGTCCCTGAGCTTCAACAACCTGCGCACAAAAAAGGGCCGCACATTCCTGACCGCTTTTGCGGGCTCGATCGGCATTATCGGGATAGCGCTCATCTTATCGCTGTCCAACGGCGTGAATGCCTATATCGAGGATATACAAAAGGACACCATGACCTCTTACCCGATCGCCATCGAAGCGCAGACGTTCGACCTGAGCAGCATGATCGCGGCGGGCCGGGAGGCGGGCAGACCCTCCGGCGCGGATCATGCGCTCGACGCGGTATATTCCAATTCCACAGACATGGAGCTGGCGCGCAGCGCCACCTCCAGCATTAAAGAGAATAACCTGACGGAATTTAAAAAATATCTGGACGACCCTGACAGCGAAATCCGTCAGTATATTGGCGCGAACGGCATCGTCTATACTTACGGCGTACAATTTGACGCCTTCGCTTATGATCCCGAGGGCGCGCTTGTGAATACGGATGGCAGCGCGTTCACGGGAAGCGGCCTTTTCCCCATGATGGACGGTATGCCGGCGGACAATGGGGCCATGCGCGATATGCCGATGGGCAGCTGGCTGTCCTCCGGGAATTTTGAAGAGCTGCTGCCGGGCGCCGGCGCAGCGCTCATCAGTCAGACCGTAATAGACAATTATGAACTCCTGTACGGAAGCTGGCCGCAGGCCTATGACGAGCTTATTCTGGTTCTGGACAAAAACAACGAGATCGCGACCTCCGTTCTTTACGAGCTCGGCTTGCTGCCCTCCGCCGAATATAAGGAGATTTTGGAGAAGATCACCAAAGGAGAAGCGCTCGAATTTCAAGCCCACGAATGGCGCTACGAAGACATCTGCGAGCAGACCTTTTATGTGATCCCCGCCAGCGACTACTATGTGGAAAATGCAGACGGGTTATTCGACTATATCGGAGACGATACCGCCGCAGTGACCGAATTGCTGAAGGACAGCATGGCGCTGAAAGTCACCGGCGTCGTCCGGCCGGCCGAAGGCGCTTCCTACACGTCAATTTCAGGCAGCATCGGATATACGAAGGCGCTGACCGACGCCGTCATCGCGCACACTGACGGCAGCCCCGTCGTGAAGGCGCAGGCGGAATCACCGAACACCAATGTCCTCAGCGGCCTGTCTTTCAGTCCCAAGGACGACGAAGCGAAGCTGGCCGAAACCGTCGAATACCTCTCCGGGCTGAATATTTCCGATAAAGCGGCACTTGCCGCGAGCATGTCCGCGTCCATGACCGCGGGCGGGAGTCCGCCGTCCGGCACAAGCGAAGCGCCGGCTGAGGCCTACGCCAATGCTCCCGCAGGGACAGGGACGCCCCCGCAAATGAGCGAGGCCGAGCTTGCCGCTATGCTGGACGCATATCTGCTCGACCCCGAGGACGCGGTGCTTCTGGGGATTTACGACGCCTATGTCTCGCCCGGCAGCTATGACGATAACATGAGCGCGTTCGGCGTCATCAGTCTGGACGCGCCGGTCTCTATCGGCATCTATGTGGACAGCTTCGAGGACAAAGACGCGATTTCCGTCTGTATTGAAAATTACAACCGGTCCGCCGCCATCGAAAATCAGATCAGCTATACGGACTTCGTCGGCCTGCTCATGTCCTCCGTTACAACGATCATCAATGTTATTTCCTATGTGCTGATCGCCTTCGTGGCGGTATCCCTGGTCGTTTCGTCCATTATGATCGGGATCATTACCTATATCTCTGTTCTCGAGCGCACCAAGGAAATTGGCATTCTCCGCGCAATCGGCGCTTCCAAGAAAAACATCTCGCAGGTGTTCAACGCGGAAACCTTCATTGTCGGCGCCATATCCGGCTTGTTGGGCGTCGGCCTGAGCGGCCTGCTGCTCATCCCGATCAATGCCGTCATCCACGCGCTGATCGATAACGCCTCCGTAAATGCAGCCCTTCCGGCCGCCGCCGCCGTCGTCCTGGTCGTTCTGAGCATGGTGCTGACGCTGATCGCCGGTGTGATACCGTCGAAGAAGGCCGCGAAAAAGGACCCCGTCATCGCGCTTCGCAGCGAATAGGTCTCTGAAAAACGGCGCGCCGCCGACCGGAGCTTAGGGCAAAATAAACGCAGGCGGAGGCGGGAAACAGGGAAGCGGGCGGCCCCTTCTGTACGGCTTTCAGCCGGAAACGGATGGCGGCGCCGCTTCCGGCGGCACGGCGGCGTCCGTGTCGTCTGGCGGCGGCACGCGCTCCGAATCAGCCTCGGCCGGCAGGAAAAGAAGGTTTAAGTCGGTTTCAGTTTCGATTCCGCTGACGCGTCCGGTAAAGGAATATTGCCACATCGTGTGCTGATAATAGAAGTCGGGCGCGATACCGGGCGCGCCGGCCCAGAAAACGTAATCCGTCAGCCTGTCTATCGCGTAATCGTAGTACCCGAGGGAGCGGTAGAAGTAGACGCCGGCCGTATATCCCGCGTTTTCAACGATGGTACAGAAGGCGGCGGCACAGTCCGTCAGCGTTTCACCGCTCACCTCGTCGACTCTCGTCTTCCCGACGCCTGTGACCCGTTCCCAGTCATAAAAAACCGGGAGGTCGAGCGTATATCCGGCCAGAAGGCCGAGAAGAAAGGCCGCCTCTTCCTCCGCTTCGGTCTCGTGCGCCGCCTGGGAGAAAAAATATATCCCGACCTTTATGCCCGCGGCCTGCGCGTCCGCGATATTCCGCCGGAAAAACGCGTCCTCGTATAGGCTGCCTTCGCTGTAGCCCCTGTAGCCGGCCCTGATGACCGCAAATTCGACGCCGTCTCCGCGCACAGCCTGCCAGTTGATCTCGCCTTGGTGCTCGGAAACGTCGATCCCCCGCTGCACCTTATACTGCGTGCCAATATAATTGATGTATGTACCGTCCGAAGCAAATTCATCGGAAGAAAAAGCGGAGACAGGCACCTCGTCGTAGAGCGGGACCCACATCTGCCCCCCGGTTCCATCCGCCACACTGACCATTCCCGCATGAGTGTCCGTATATGCTTCCCGCCGTTCGCAGGAGCCGAGTAAAAGCAGGAGTGCGGCGGTAAGCGCCGCCGCGGACGCGCCGGGTCTTACAGTACGGAATCTCATCGGACTTCACCGTCCTTTCGAAAGCTCATGGAGGTTTTGTCAAAATATCATACCACGGATTCCGTCTCTAAGCAAATTGCAAGCGCCTCCGCTCTTTTTACGCTTGATAATCTAATAAAATTAGGCTATATTATATTTATATTCTTGTTTAACCGTATTATATTCAGAAAGTGGATGGAGAAGATGAAAGGCGACATAACGCTCGCGTTGATTGCGCAGACCGCAGGTGACATCGCAGACGACGCGGGGTTTGAAAATCTGTCCATTAAAGCGGTGGCGGAAAAGCTGGGGATTAAAAGTCCTTCACTGATATTTCATGTTAAAAGCTTGAACGGACTGAAAAGCCTGTTAGGCCAATATACTGCAAAGCTGTTTGTGGCGGAGCTTTTGCGGGCAGGTTTTGGAAAGAGCAGGCTTGAGGCGGTGTCCGCTCTGGGGAAAACGTCTGTCAAATTCGCCGTGAGGCATCCGGGC
>JAISDV010000147.1 GCA_031264545.1 Oscillospiraceae bacterium
TCTATTGTCCTAAACTGAAACTGTATGTATACGTCAGCTACCTGACGCCGAAAACACTGCTGGGCCTGCTCGCGCAGCCGGACTGTGAGCAGGTGGCGGTTTTTATCGGCCTGGCAAAGTGGGGACGCAGGAATCATTACCTGCTTTTCAGGCGCGTTGGCACAGGAAAGGCATTCAATCAGACCCTGCAGGATTTGAATCCGCCGGCCCGGATCTGTAAAGCCGGAACAACAAAGTGCCGGAAGTCTGAAGCACAAAGAGCGGATGCGAAGTACACGGCGATGAAAAATCCGGAATGGCAGACGCAAGCAAGAAGAAATGCGCCCTGTACCGCACTGCAATAACAGATGAACATGGAACAAAGACGCCTTGCCGCAGAATTTGCGGCAGGGAGATTTTTTTGCTTATCTGCCCTCCGCACAGCCGGGGGCAGATAAGCAAAAAGACAGGGCCGGTGCTTCGTATGTCTGAAGCATTGGCCCGTGTATTGCGCAAAGCAAATACCGGCTATACCGGAGAGAGGCGAAGCGCTTTTTTGTATCCGAATCGCTTTACGGTGTACAGCCTTGTAATTTTTGACAAAACGCTTTATACTAGGGCTTGTTTAAGAAATCGGCGAGCGTGGCCGACAGGCCATATTTTTTGCTATGCGCGTCGATTTTTCGCAGGAATAATGGGTTTATTTCAAGGAAAATCGGCGCGGCTGCTGCAAACAGCTAAGACGATGTTTTAAATGGGCGGGAGTTTTGGATAAAAGCCATAAACAATTTGCGCAGATTTACCTGGGACAAGAAACCGCATATCAAGGAATACTACAAAGCCCGCAAAATGCACGGCGAAATTTTGAACGCCATGCTGCTGTTATTCCGCGGACCTGCGATAAAGGGTACCGGAGTGAAATGATTTATGGAAAAGCCGCTTAATAAATATGAGGTGCTGAAGCAGTATTTCGGCCACTCCGCTTTCCGTGAGGGGCAGGCGGAGTTGATCGACGCCGTCCTCAGCGGCCGTGATGCCCTTGGCATCATGCCTACCGGGGGCGGAAAAAGCGTCTGTTACCAGTTGCCGGCTCTTATGATGGACGGGGCTGCGCTGGTCATTTCACCTCTGATTTCTTTGATGAAGGACCAGGTCACGGCACTGAAAGCCGCGGATGTCAGCGCAGCCTTTGTAAACAGCTCCCTGACAGCGGAACAAATGAAAGCTGTCTATCGCAATATGCGCGCCGGGAAATACAAGCTCGTCTACGTCGCGCCGGAACGGCTGGACGGAGACGGCTTTGCCGCCCTTGCGCAGAGCCTGCCCCTTTCGCTGGTGGCTGTCGACGAAGCACACTGTATCTCACAGTGGGGACAGGACTTCCGGCCGAGCTACCTGCGCATCGTGGACTTTCTTGAAAAGCTGCCCCGGCGGCCTGCTCTGGCGGCCTTTACCGCTACGGCGACAAAGCAGGTCCGGGATGATATCGCGCGCATATTAAAACTGCGTACGCCGCTGTGCATCACGACGGGCTTTGACCGTCCCAATCTCTATTTTGAAGTCATTCGTCCCAAGAACAAGGCGGCCGCGCTTCAAGCCCTGATCGCTCAGCGCCGTGACAAATGCGGGATCGTTTACTGCGCGACCAGAAGCGGCGTAGAGAAGGTGTGCGACGCGCTGCGGCGCGCCGGGGTTCCGGCGACGAGGTATCACGCCGGCCTGTCCGATGAAGAACGCCGTCAAAACCAGGAGAGCTTCCTGTATGACCGCGCTGCCGTGATGGTGGCGACCAACGCTTTCGGCATGGGAATCGACAAATCCAACGTCGGCTTTGTGATCCATTACAATATGCCGAAAAGTCAGGAGGCCTATTATCAGGAGGCCGGCCGCGCCGGGCGGGACGGCGAGAAAGCGAACTGCACCCTGCTGTATTCCGCCGGTGACGTTCAAACCGCGAAATTTCTTATCCAGAATTCCGGCGAGAATGAGGACTTGACCGAGGCCCAGCGTCAGGCAGTCGTGCAGAGGGATCATGAACGTCTGAACGCCATGATCGGATACTGCAAAACTACCCGGTGCCTGCGGGGATACATCCTGGACTATTTTGGCCAGGCGCATCAGGAAGCCTGCGGAAACTGCGGGAACTGCCGCGCGCACTTTGAGGTGAAGGACATCAGCTCGGAAGCGCAGATGATCCTTTCGTGCGTTAAGCGTGTCAGGGACAGTCTGGGTTACTCTGTCGGCGCCGCATTGATCGTCCGCGTTCTCTGCGGAAGCTCGGACCAGCGGGTGCTGGCGCTCGGCCTTGACAAGCTGACGACCTATGGGTTGATGAAGGGAATACCCAAAGCACGGGTCAGGGAGCTTGCGGAGGCCTTGGAAGCACAGGGCTACCTGCGCACCGATCCGGCGCATGGCGGCGTGGCGCTGACGCCGTCGGCGGGGAACGTGCTTTTCCGGAATGAGAAAGTGGAAATGACAACAAGGGAAAGCTCCGCGCCTGAGAAGCGCCGCGGAAAAAAGGCCGCTCCGGACGGCACGGAGGAAGAAAACGGCCTGTTAACGGCTCTGAAAGCTCTGCGCTTCAAACTTGCCCGGCAGGAAAACGTGCCCGCTTACATCATCTTTTCCAATGCCGGTCTCGCCGACATGGCCGCGAAGGCGCCAAGGAATATGTCGGAGTTTCTGGAGGTCTCCGGCGTAGGCGCGGTAAAGGCTTCCCGTTATGGCCGCACCTTTCTGGACGAAATTGCAAAATACGAAGACGGTGAAAAATCATAGCCGCCGGCACAGTCGGCGGCTATGATGATATCCTGCGGCGGCGCGGGACGCGCCGCACGGTCATACCGCACGGTCAATTAAGCTTTTTACGGAGCTCCTTTCGACCAGCACCGGCTCGAAGATCACGTTCGCGTCATAGTCCGGATCCTCAATAAGCCGGAGGATATTTTGCGCGGCAAGCTCGCCCAGCAGCTGCTTAGGGTGGTTTAAGGTCGTGAGCGGAACCTCGCACATGGCGGCAAGCTCGGCGTTATCCACGCCTACGACGGAAACGTCGCCGGGTACATCAAAGAAGCGCGCCCGCAATTCGCTGACGACCGTGTAGGCAATCTGGTCGTTGTAGCATACGACCCCTGTGCAGCCCTCGAGGCAGCGCGCCACACGGTCAAAATCCGGCGAAAGATATTGAATGTCTTCGGTCGTGAACCATAGAATATTGGCGGACTGAAGCGCCAGCCCCGCGGCGGTGAGCGCGTCCACATAGCCGGAATACCGGCGGTGTCCCTGCAAATCGTCCGATTGGAAAATGCCGGCTATACGCGTGTGACCGGCATCGATGAGGTACTGCGCCGCAAGGCGCCCGGCAGCATGGTCG